>CAYUGW010000576.1:0-2838 GCA_964444245.1 uncultured Blastocatellaceae bacterium
TTATGAATCAAACATATATCAACGAATTAAAAAATCATATCGGCGAAGAAGTTACGCTGAGGGGCTGGCTTTATAACTTGCGTTCGAGCAGGAAATAAATAATAACTGAATTTATGGAAAGCGTCGTAAAAACATTAAATCAAAAGGTTGCGCCAGCCGAATATTTGCCATTCTTGAATAAAATTATTTGTGGCGATAATGCCGAACTCATAAAACAAATTCCAGGTAATACGATTGATTTGATAATTACTTCTCCGCCATATTTTAAGCAGCGAGATTACGGCTCGGAACTTGGAACTGAAGACGCTTTGGAAAAATACATTCTGGCTTTGCTTAAGATTTTGCGCGAATGTGTTCGTGTAATCAAACCAACAGGAAGTATCGTCTTTAATTTGGGTGATAAATACGAGGAAAGTAGTTTATTACTTGTGCCTTACCGTTTTGCAATTGCTGCAACAGATGCTTTAGGTGTGCAACTTGTAAATGAAATAACTTGGGTAAAGACAAATCCAACTCCGCGTCAATTTAAGCGGCGGCTGGTAAGCAGCACGGAGCCTTTTTTTCATTTCGTTAAATCCGCAAATTATCAATATTTTATTGATGAATTTTCAAAGCGTCAGGAAACTTCTAAAACCAACGTCAACGGCGGGACAAATGTTGGTAAATCGTATTTTGAACTTATTGAAAAATCGAAATTGACCACCGAACAAAAAAAACTTGCCCGTTTACGTTTAATAGAAATTATAGAAGAAGTCCGCAGCGGGAAAATTCAAGGATTTCGGATGAAAATTCGAGGAATTCATTCAGAACCTTTTGGCGGACAAGACGGCGGACGCAAAATTCAGCTTGATAAAAACGGCTTTACATTAATTAGAATTCACGGAAACCCGCTCAAAAAGGATGTTATAACCAATTCTGTCGAATCTTTAAAAGACTGTCCGCATCCGGCGATTTATCCGAGTTCCATTGTTGAGGAATTTTTGAATTTACTGACAAAAGAAAATGATATTGTTTTAGACCCGTTTATCGGTGCAGGATCAACTGCTATCGCCGCTATTAAGAAAAACAGAAATTTTATCGGTTTTGACATTAACGCCGAGTATTGTAAATTTGCTCAAAAACGAATCGAACAAGCCACACATCAACAAAAATTATTTTGATATGCCAAAAGACCCGAAAAGCATTTTACAAAATGCATTGATCGAAGCTACAGGAAAATCTTTGCCGGAAGTTTTAACTTTGGTTTCGGAAGATTGTTTAAATGACCTGAAAACTGTGGCTGATAATGCCGAATCATTAAAGGCTGTGCTTGGTGTAACTTTAACTTCGATTGTTTATAAAATTTACAAACCTCAGCAAGATATTCGCTATCATCAGGAAAATATGCCGGACGGATATTCGGGCAGAACTTTTGACACAAAATTTGTAACTCCGTTTTTACAAGATAAATTTCCGCATTTTGCGATGGCTGAAAGTGCTTGGCTGACACGCTCTCTTGAACAACCTTTTCCTTACACTTTAGAATATCAAGGAAAAATACGGTCGAAGTTTCTAAAATCTGCTTTTTTGAGTTTAATCAACCGCTTGCAAAATGAAGAAAGTATTGCTCCGAAAATGCTTCTGGTTTTGATTCGATTACTTATTGAAAAATCAACCAAATACGATTCTTTACTTTCAGCCCAAGATTTTTCCGGCGATTTAACGATTGGCAAAATTGTGGAAGCTGTTAATCAACATTTTCGCCATAAATATAAAGTTAGCGGTGCTGCGCGATTGCCTGTTTTAGCGATTTATGCAGTTTATGAATTGTTACTGCAAGATGTCAAACGGTATGACGGCAAACAACTTGCGGTTTTGGAAAGTCATACTTCCCCCGATTCACGTTCGGAATCTGTTGGCGACATCGAAATTGTAAATGAAGATCAAACTTGTTTTGAGGCAATTGAAATCAAACATCAAAAGCCAATTACCGCCGGAATGATTGGAATTATTTATCGAAAAATAAAAAACAAATCTATAAATCGTTACTACATTCTCACAACCAGCGAACCAAACATCAAAAATCAAACGGATATTATTGAAAAACTTTCTGAAATTAACAAATTTCATTCTTGTCAAATAATCGTCAATGGAGTTTTGCCAACTTTGAAGTATTATTTACGTTTAGTCATTGAACCTGAAAAGTTTATTGAAATTTATACGAAACATTTAGATGCCGACTTTAAAAGTGCAAGCGCAATAAAAAGTGAACATTTAAGAGTTTGGAGAGAAATTCGGCAAAAATTTTTATAGAAATTATGAATCAAACCTATATCAACGAACTAAAAAATCATATCGGCGAAGAAGTTACCTTAAAAGGCTGGCTTTATAACTCGCGTTCGAGCGGAAAACTGGTTTTTCTGCAATTGCGCGACGGCACGGGCATTGTTCAATGCGTCGTTTTCAAACCCAATAATGAAGAACTTTATGAAAACGCGAAATCGCTCGGACAGGAATCTTCAATCATTGTTACGGGAAATGTCAAAGAAGACGACCGCTCGGCAATCGGTGTCGAATTGGACGTTACCGCGTTGGAAGTTATTCAAAACGCGAGCGAATATCCGATCACGCCGAAGGAACACGGCACGGAATTTCTGATGGACAACCGTCATCTCTGGATTCGTTCCAAAAAACAACACGCCGTTTTGCGCGTTCGCCACACGGTTATTAAAGCAACGCGCGATTTTTTTGACGATAACGGCTTTATTTTGGCTGATACGCCGATCTTCACGCCCGCCGCTTGCGAAGGCACGACGACGCTTTTCGAGGTTGATTATTTTGAAGACGACAAAGCTTATC
>CAYUGW010000576.1:2848-3142 GCA_964444245.1 uncultured Blastocatellaceae bacterium
CCTCACCGCCCCCCGCGTCGTCTTCGTCGATCCCGAGGGCCGGCTTGCTCTACCGCCACGACCACTTCGACGGTGCGGAGCCGTCCACGACGCTGTTCGAGGTCGATTACTTTGACGATAACAAGGCGTATCTGACGCAAAGCGGACAGCTTTACAACGAAGCGACCGCCGCATCCTTCGGCAGAAGCTATGCCTTCGGTCCGGTTTTCCGCGCCGAAAAATCGAAAACGCGCCGCCATCTGACGGAATTCTGGATGGTCGAACCGGAAATGGCTTACGCGCAATTGGACGATG
>CAYUGW010000577.1:0-3139 GCA_964444245.1 uncultured Blastocatellaceae bacterium
GATTTCACGTCTTTGAGCGGCGGCAAGCCGAAGAGGCGGCGGTATTCGCGGTTGAATTGCGAAGGGCTGTCGTAGCCGACTTCGAGCGCGGCGGTCGTCGCGTCCATTTGTCCGCTGACTAAAAGGCGGCGCGCTTCCTGCAGGCGCAGTTGTTTTTGGTACTGGAGCGGACTCATCGTCGTGATCGCCTTGAATTTGTGATGAAGTGCGGAAACGCTCATTCCGTAAGAGCGGGCGAGTTCGTCAATGCTGAAGCCTTCCGTATAATTCTGCCGAATCCATTCGATCACGCGTCCGACACCGTTTGCGTTTTGGTCGAACAAGGCTTTTTGAAAAAAGTGATTTCCGTATTCGCCCGTCAAAAGACGAAATATCATTTCTTTTTTCAGCAGTTTCGAGAGAAAAATTTCTTCGGGTTTTTCGAGCAATTTCAGCATTTTGAGAAAAATCTCCAACACCTCCCGACTCGATCTGCCGACGAATGCGCCGACGCGCGGGGAATTATCATTTTGATCGAATTTTAATCCGGCTTCGGTGATGACGGCGGCGATTTCGTGCAAATTCAGGTCGATTTTTAAGCCGATATACGGATTTTGCGGAGTCGCGCCGACAATCATTCCCGTCGCCGGAAAGGCGATCAGCGAACTCAAGGAATCGCCGTCGGAATATTCAAAAATTTCTTCACCGATATGAACGCGTTTTCGCCCGCGCACGATAATGCAGAACGAAGGCGTGATAAGTGCCGACTCAAAAGACGTTTGACGATTGCAGCGCATCACGGAAAGATACGGAACAGCCGTTTGCGTTACGCCTTCGGGATAATTCTCGACAAGTTTTGCAATGTCTTCTAAGGGCGATTTGTTTTTTTCAATTCGTGATTTTACCGGTGTCATAGCTGATTTCATAAGAAGATTATAGTTTACCCGCACAAAAAGCAATTGCAAGATAATGCAAAATTCTTGCCTATTTCTGCAATCCGCATTTTAATAGAGCGCAATGAATTAAAGAGTCTTAGGAATATATTAAAAAAACCTTCAATTTGCAATTTGCAGTTTTGTGCAATTTTCGGGCAGGAATGGTCTATTATTCGAGTTTCGGAAAAAGCATAATGAAATCGTTTTGAAAAACAAAAATTTTTATGGAGAACGAACATTTTTATGACTAAAACACAAACAGCAACATTACAAAAACCGGTCGGCTCGGGCTTTGAAGCCGCTTCGACTTCTAAAGACGTTATCAAAGGTATTGATCTAACAGGCAAAACCGCAATTGTCACGGGCGGCTATGTCGGACTCGGATTGGAGACGACCAAAACATTAGTTGCGGCAGGCGCGAAAGTTATCGTTCCGGCGCGAAGCCCGGAAAAGGCGAAAAAATATCTCGAAGGCGTGGAAAATGTCGAAATTGAAGAAATGGATCTGATGGACGCGGATTCGATTGACGCTTTTGCCGAAAAGTTTTTAGCTAAAAACGAACCGCTTCATCTTTTGATAAATAATGCCGGAATTATGTGGTCGCCTTTGAACCGCGATGCACGCGGCAACGAATCGCATTTTTCGACCAATCATCTCGGACATTTTCAGCTAACAAACAAACTTTGGTCGGCACTCCAAAAGGCGAATGGCGCACGCATCGTCAATGTTTCTTCGCGCGGACATCATTTTTCGCCCGTCGTTTTTGAAGACATAAATTTCGAAAACCGCGAATACGATCATTTATCAGCTTACGGACAATCGAAAACCGCCAATATTCTGTTCACGGTTTCACTCGACGAAAAAGGCAAAAATGACGGTATCCGTGCGTTTGCGCTTCATCCGGGCGGAATTCTCGACACGGAATTAGGGCGAAATATGTCTATGGACGAACCGCTCATTCAAGGCTATCTCGACGCGGACGGCAAACCGATTCTCGATCCGGTCAACGGTTTGAAAACCATCGAACAAGGCGCGGCAACCCAAATCTGGCTGGCAACCAATCCGCAACTCGAAAACTTGGGCGGAGTTTATGCCGAAGATTGCGAAATCGCCGAGATAACCGTAATAAATGACAGCACGGATAAAGTGGACGAAGTTGTCCGAAGAAAAGGCGTGATGCCTTATGCGATTGACAAAGAAAACGCCGATAAACTCTGGACTTTGAGCGAAAAATTGCTCGGTTAATTTTCGCACAGACAAAACGAAAAAGGACAAAGTTTCGGCTTCGTCCTTTTTTCGTTGAAATTTCAGTATTTTATCTCTTTGATAATTCGAACGCTACAGTTTTTTTGCGCTACTTTACAATATAAAGTTCTTGACAAATAAAACGGCTTGATGTAATTTTCAAATCAACATAGCGAAAGATTCCAGCAATCTTCTTCGCCATTTTCACAGTTATCAAATCAATTTTTAAGCATTTATGAGCATTTCTAAAACACTTGATAATCTTCATTCCAAGACAAAGAAAAACAGTTGGCTGTGGCTTTTTTCGATTTTTAATCGTCTGGCATTGGCGCTCGGATTTATTCCGGCGGCGATCGTCAAACTCATAGACGAGCGGTTTGCCAGCGGTTTACACGCCAATCATCCGATGGGGCATTATTTGGAAGCCTTACATTTAACGGGTTATTACTACACATTTATCGGCGTTGTGCAGCTTATGGCGGCGATTTTTCTGCTGATTCCGCGCACGGTGACGCTCGGAGCATTTCTCTATTTTCCGATCATCTTGAATATTTGTATTCTGACATTTGCGACGCGTTTCGACGGTTCGATGTTTACCGCGCCGCTAATGACGCTGGCGAATTTGTATATTCTCGCCTGGAATTATGAAAAATGGAAATACATTCTGCCCTTTAATCATCCGGCAAAAAGCCTTGGAAGCGATGTTCAAATTGAGGAAATTGTGAAAGATCGCCCTTTCATTTCACGATTCGGAATAAGTGCGCTTTATGCGCGTTTCCGCCTTTTTCTCAAACAGCTTTTCAAAGATAAATTCCCGTTTCTTTTCTTTGCCGGAGTTTTTGCAACGGTCGTCTTTTTTATGTTCATCGTGCCGCGTCTCTACAGCATCAGACCGCGCAACACTTTCCCGCTCTGCGCCACGCAAGTCAAAGATACAACCCGCACCAAAGCCGTCGAAAGTTTCTGTCATTGTATTCATA
>CAYUGW010000578.1:0-3138 GCA_964444245.1 uncultured Blastocatellaceae bacterium
TTGTCATAAATTCGACAACCGGCGAAATCACGGCTTACGCGCTCGACGGCGAAGCGGAAAAAAGCGTGCCGCTCGCGCAGGAAACGATCGAGATCGAAGTCGAAAAACCGCAGAAATTCAACATAAAACTGGAAGCCGTCGAAAATTCCCTGACGGGCGAAACGCGCGGCGCAACCAGCGAATTCCGGGCAAAGGTTGACAGATTAAAAGAATCTAATGAATTTGACGCGAAAGTAAATTCGATCACGATTCGCGGACGGGAATTTAAAAACGTGCATTTTAATTTCCCGAAAGGTAACGAAAACGGACATAAACATTAAATGAAAATCGGAAATTTTGAGGTAACCATGAAAAACAAAAAGGAAAGATCGGCATTTTCGGCAATTTTGCAGACAACCGTTTTTTTTGCCGGGATTTTCGGAGTTGTCATCGCGGTAATTTATTGGAGCGTGAGCGGAAGTTCTAATACAACTCCGAAATCAGACGGTTATAAGAACTTAAGTATTTCAACGCTCGCTGATTTTGACTACGAAGTGCCGACAGATAGAGAAATGATCGAAAACGAATCTTACAGAAACAGTCAGATTCCTGAAAAAGTTATGAAGCTCGACGGGCAAAAAGTAACACTTACGGGTTTTATGATGCCGGTTCGGATTGATAATGAAGGTAAGGTCGAAGAATTTGCGCTCAACGGAAATTACGATATGTGTTTTTACGGCGCACCGTCCAGCCTTAATCAATGGGTTCACGTCAAGATGAACGAGGGCGTAAAAGTAAAGTTTTCGCATAATCCGACCACCGTTTCAGGAGTTTTGGAAGTCGGCGAACTTGTCGAAGACGGCGAGATCATTAGTGTCTATCGGTTAAAAGGCGATAAAGCATCTATACAAACCAGAAAACTGTTCTAATGAGAAATCCGGTAAATATATCGCGTAAGGTTATTACTGGTTGCCATTTTTTGGCGGAATATATTTTATAAAAACATTTATTGAATTCTAATCCGCTACAAACGACTGAACAACCATTTATTTCCGCTGATTATATAATTTCGTTCATTGGTTAAAAAGTTGTGTCCCGAAAAACTTCGGTCGGTTAATCTTGTTTGATTGACCCGACCGATTTTTTTTATTTACAGGAGAGTTTTATTACTATGGCAAAACGCTGTCAGGTAACGGGCAAACGCCCGATGAGCGGTAATAACGTATCGCACTCGAACAACAAAACTAAACGGAGATTTTTGCCGAATCTGCAAAAGAAACGTTTTTATCTGGAAAGCGAACGGCGTTGGATCCGCTTGAAAGTTTCGGCTCGCGGAATCAAGACGATTACCAAAAAAGGAATCGAAGTCGTTATTAGAGAAATGCGAGCAAGAGAAGAAAAAATATAATGGCAAAAGGCGGAAAAAGAGAAAAAATCAAACTACGAAGCACGGAATCGGCGCATTGTTATTACACGACCAAGAATAAGGCGAATACCCCGCACAGGTTGGAATTTAAAAAATTCGATCCGGTCGTGCGTCGGCACGTGCTTTACCGCGAATCGAAATGATTGGGGTAGCGCGGAAAGCGGTTGAGATTTTTACGCCGGAAATCGAGAGTTTCGGCGAATTGCTGCTGCATCATCAATGCTGGTTTTTCGGGCGCGATATTCATCATCCGAAAGGAAATTTGCTGATTCGGCGTGGGTTTGAGCGTTGCGGCGTGCCTGAAGGTAAGTCGGGTTCAAACTGCTACCGCTTGCGCGGTGATTCGCCGTTTGAAATCAATTTATGGGGTTGGGGAATTTTTTTCGGAAACGAATCACTGGGCGGAATTTTTATCAAACGCTACGATTTTCGCCCGCGATTTTTTCCAAACGGGAAATTAAACGCTCCGGTTTTCAAAAGCGAGCAGCTTCCGCCGAATCAACTGCCGCTCACGGATTTAAAAATCAAAACAGCCAGACATTTAACCGCTGAATTTATCGGCTGGATTCTGCGTTACGAAGATTGGATCGCGGAAACGTGCGGCAAAAACTGGCGGCGGAAAAATTTGCGCGACTGGGATAAATCGGCGTTTCCGGCGCGGCGGATAAAACCAAACTGGCTCGAATTACAAAATAAAATTACGGAATTATAAAAAATAAAATGGCTAAAAGCAGTAAATTTTTAGATGTCATCGTCGTCGGTGCTGGCGCGGCAGGTGTGGGAATGTGCAAGGTTTTAGCGGATTTGGGCATTGACCGATACGTCTGTCTTGAACGCGAAACGGTGGGCGCGTCGTTTGAAAAATGGACGCGCGGGATGCGTTTTATTACGCCGTCTTTTACGTCGAATAATTTCGGCTCGCCCGATTTGAATGCCATTACATACAACACTTCGCCCGCTTACACTTTGAAAACCGAACATCCGACGGGAGCGGAATATGCGCGGTATCTGAAAGGCGTAGTTAAGGCTTTTGATCTGCACGTTTTGGAAGAAACGGAAGTTACAAATATAAAAAAAGTTTCCGCCGGATTCGTGCTTCAAACATCGCGCGGCGAGATGTCGGCGAAGTTTTTGATCTGGGCGGCGGGCGAATTCGGTTATCCGAACAACGATTCACTCGTGGGCGCGGAACACGCGATCCATAATTCCGAAGTGCGTGATTGGGCGACGCTCGAAGGCGACGAATTTACGATTTTGGGTGGCTACGAAAGCGGCATTGACGCGGCGTTTCATCTGTCAAGGTCGGGCAAAAAAGTGCGCGTTTTAGATGCGCGGGCGACCTGGGAAGAGACCGATAGCGATCCGAGCGTCGCGCTTTCGACCTACACGCTCGAAAGATTGCGAAGAGCGCGAAAAACCGGCAATCTGGAACTCGAAAGCGGCAGGATTTTCGCCCGCATCGAACAGGAAAACGGGCATTATATTGTGCGCGGCGAAAATTTGGAGGGCGAAGAATTTTCAATTAAGAGTCCGACGCGTCCGATTTTGGCGACCGGTTTTGCGGGAAGCCTGGAAGCGGTCAGGGAATTTTTCGAATTTGACGAAGACGGGCAAATCGTTTTGACCGAAGCGGCTGACGAATCAACCGTTACGCCCGGAATGTTTCTGACGGGTTCGCAAGTGCGCCACGAACAGACGATTTTCTGCTTTATCTACAAATTCCGCCAGCGCTT
>CAYUGW010000579.1:0-3129 GCA_964444245.1 uncultured Blastocatellaceae bacterium
CGACTACAGGTATTTTATATATTTGACCGCCAAAGCCCTTAACAGCTGCCATAATGACAAAATAAAGCATAGCTATTGCTACTACTAAACTTAACAAAACTGTAAGACCAATGAAAATCGGTAATCCTATTGCAATATCTATGAACACACCAACACCATAAATTATTCCAAGCGGAATTCCAATAACAAATCCTAGAACCATCAAAAACAAAGACTGGAAAGCGTGAAAACGTGCGACAGTGTTGGTTTTATCCTGAACTACAACCAAAATGCTGTAAATTAATCCGAGCGGAAGTCCGCAAGCCAGGTTTCCGAAATAACAAATTAAAACACCTATACCAGTATCTAAGCCAAGCGCGGTTTTGCCGGCATTATTTTGCATAATTAAATTTTATCTCCTTTTTATTTGAAATTTGAATTTGGTTACAATGTAAAACAATTTACGTGAATTTATCACAAAGACGTTGCATCTTACAAGAAATTGCGTAAGAATTTATATTTTATTTCGAGGAAATTATAATGAAAGCAAAAGTTTACGTAACATTAAAGCCGAGCGTACTTGATCCGCAAGGCAAAGCAATTCATCATTCGGTCGAATTAATGGGCTTTGAACGGGTTGAAGACATTCGGCAGGGCAAATATTTCGAGATCGAACTCGATTCGACACTTTCGCCGGAAGAAGCAAAAAATTCGGCGGAAAAAATTGCCAGAGACGTTTTGGCAAATCCCGTAATTGAAGATTATCGCGTCGAATTAGTTCAAAGTAGCTGATTCGTCCTTTGTCATTTGTCCTTTGTCAGTTGAAAAATTTCTTTTGACGCATTTATAAATATTGGTAAACATTTGATTTAACAACGGACAAATGACAAAGAACAAAGGACAAAAATTTATGAAATTCGGAGTAATAGTTTTTCCCGGTTCAAATTGCGATCACGATGCTTATCACGTTATTTCAAAGCACGTCGGTCAGCCGGTTGATTTTGTGTGGCACAAGGAAACGGATTTGAGCGGTTATGATGCTGTTATCGTTCCCGGCGGATTTTCATACGGCGATTATCTGCGAGCCGGTGCGCTGGCGCGTTTTTCGCCCGTGATGAAGGCAATCAAAGAATTTGCGGCGCAAGGAAAATTCGTGTTCGGCATCTGCAACGGTTTTCAGATTCTGTGCGAAGCCGGACTTCTGCCCGGCGCATTGATGCGGAATAAAAATCTGCATTTTATCTGCAAACACGTCAATATCAAGGTCGAAAACGAAAAAACGCCTTTTACGAGCGAGGTGATGAGCGGCAGGGTTCTTTCGATTCCGATTGCACATGCCGAAGGAAATTACGTCTGCGACGATGAAACTTTTCACAAGCTCGAGGAAAATAATCAGATCGTTTTCCGCTATTGCGACGAAAACGGCGAGGTTACGGACGAAGCCAACCCGAACGGTTCGCGCTCGAATATTGCCGGAATCTGTAATTTAGACCGCAATGTCATCGGAATGATGCCGCACCCGGAACGCGCCTGCGAAAATCTGCTCGGTTCGGAAGACGGACGCGATATTTTCCGTTCGCTGACGAATGCGATTTCGCAGATGGATTCATAACTTAAATCAGCATGAGCGAACGGTAGTGAACTGCATGAGATCAACTTAAATGTAAGCAAACCTGCTCATTATCGTTCGCTATACTGTTTAATTTTCCAAAATCTATGAATAAAGAACTTAACAAAATAGTTACCGAACTCAATGAAAGACTTTTGGAAAATTACCGCAGCGACACGGAACTCTTTTCCAAGCTGACCGAAATTCAAAGCGAACTCGGTTTGCTTTACGACGACCGACCGACCTGCCCGTTTCTGCGACCGCATTTTATGTCGCGCACGCGTTATGACGAAGTTGCTAAAGCCGCACATCACATTGCCAAAGCCGCGCGGAATTTATCCGATGCCGCGCTTGAAACGCCGGAAATTTTTGCCAGATTGGACTTGACCGACAAAGAAGAACGAATGGCGCGGATCAATCCGGGTTATGAAAAGCTGTGCGTTACCAGCCGTCTCGATACTTTTATCGGCGATGAAAGTTTTAAGTTTCTGGAATACAACGCCGAAACTCCGGCAGGTGTCGGCGATCAGATGCAGCTTGAAATCGTCCTCGAACAGATTCCCGAAATCAGGAAATTCCTTGCCGAAAACGCGCATTGGCGACCGCAACCGCAGCAAAAATTGCTACAATCGCTCTTTACAGTTTACCGCGAATTCGGCGGCAAAAAAGGCAAACCGAACATCGCAATTGTTGATTGGGAAGGAGTTTCGACCGAAGCCGAGTTTTACACGCTGAAAGATTATTTCGAATCAAAAGGCTTTCGCACGTTGATCGTTGATCCGCATGAACTCGAATACGACGGCGAAAAACTGCGTGCCGGAAGTTTTGAAATCGATATTTTTTACAAACGCGTTTTGATCCACGAATTTCTGGAAAAATTCGATGACGATCATCCGTTTATCCGCGCATATTCTGACGGCAACATTTGTATGGCAAATTCGTTCCGCGTTAAATTAGCCCATAAAAAGGCGAGTTTTGCGATTTTTACCGATGAAAAATATAAACATCTTTTTACGCCGGAACAACTCGAAACCATCAAAAATCATATTCCCTGGACGCGCAAAGTCGAAGAGGTCAAAACAAAATTTGAAAATCGAGAGATTGATTTAATCGAATTTTTGCGGAATAACCGCGAAAGATTCTTACTAAAACCGAACGACGATTACGGCGGCAAAGGAATTTCGCTCGGCTGGGAAACGTCCGAAAGCGATTGGGACGCGGCTTTGAGTGAAGCTTTAAATGATTCCTTCATCGCGCAGGAACGCGCCGAGATCGAAAAAAGAGTTTTTCCGGTTTTCGCGGAAACCGCTGAATTAGAAGAACTTCTGATTGATTTCGATCCGTTTCTTTTCCTGAATGAAGTCGAAGGCGGACTCGTTCGCCTTTCCGCGTCTTCGCTCGTCAATGTTACGCAAGGCGGCGGTCAATCGGCTTTGATCGTATTGGAAGATTTCTAAAAAACTCAAAAATACCTGCCAGTTTAGAGAGCGGTCTATGACCGCGTTTCACCGTTAATTTATAGGTGAAACGCGGTCATAGAC
>CAYUGW010000580.1:0-3128 GCA_964444245.1 uncultured Blastocatellaceae bacterium
ACGGCTAAACCGAAATGTTGCAAAGTGGAGCATGTTATTTAATCTTTTTTACTAACTATAACAATAAATCAGAATCTATAAAAATTAGAGACAAGTTTATAGAAAGAAAAAATAAGTAGTCAATTATTGCTAAAAAAATTCTTTGAACTGATATTGCTAAAAAAATTCTTTGAACTGAGATTTAAGATTTTTTTGCAGAATTTTCCCAAGCCTCTTTAAGAATCTCTGTTCTGTGAATATCTTTATCATTTTTGTCATATTGATCTTTTGCACTTTTCAATTTTGCTTGAGCTTGTTCTAAATTTGCTTCAACTTCAGATAATTGCGTTCTGATATTAAACAGAGGCTCAAAATCTGATAATTGTAAAAGATTACTTTGAATTGCTTTCAGAACTATTTTCTTTAGATCAGTACGCTCTAATCCTATATGAACAACTGACTCATATTCATCCGCATTTTTACTCGAAGACTCTTTACTGTGAGATCCTTCACCTTCAATAGAAAAAAATGTCATAAATCCTTGTGACTTAAATTTTACTTCATACTCTGATAAATTACTTTGGCGTGGTGAACCTTTACTTCCTGTATTCTTGTTTTTAGTTGTAATTGAAACTGAAATCATAGACTTATCTCCTTTTTAAATTCCTTATTGTAGTTTTGTTCGACAAAATCCATATTCGGACTTCCGAAAATACAGCGCAATTTTCCCCAAAAGGTTTTTCTCGTTTTCATTGCCGACCACATTTCCGCCCAGGCGTGCGAATTGATCCAGAGCCAATTGTAGCTTTTCAAAGGAGTTATAATACCGTAGCGCACCTTTTCCTCTTCGCCGACAAAGGTGCCGAACATTCTGTCCCAGATCATAAAAACGCCCGCGTAATTTTTGTCTAAATATTGATTATTTACGCCGTGATGAACTCTGTGATGCGACGGCGTATTGAGGAAATATTCGACGGGGCGCGGCAATTTATCAACCAGTTCGGTATGAATCCAGAATTGATAGATCAGATTAAATCCGTGCATCGCCGCGTAAGCCCAGAGCGGAAAACCCATCACGGCAAGCGGCAGATAGAAAACCCAATGCGCGACACCGCTAAACCAGCTCTGGCGCACCGCAACGCTCAGATTAAATTTGTTCGACGAATGATGTACGACGTGAAAATTCCAGAAAAACCGCACTTCGTGGCTGATGCGGTGAAACCAGTAATAAAGAAAATCGTCGGCAAAAAGCAGAATCAGCCACGCCCACCACATATTCATCGGCATTTTATACGGCGTGATCTCGTAAATCCACAAATACATCAAACCGTTAAATAAACCGAAAACAAGCCCGAAACCGACGCTCCCGAAACCGAGCGCGATATTCGTCCAGGTATCTTTGCGGTCGATTTCCTCTCGATTTTGCCGGTAGATCAGCCACGCTTCAATCGCAATCAAAAGCGCGAAAATCGGAATCGAAATGTATTGCGGTTTCAACATAAGAAAGATTATAAACCAAAAACGGAGAAATAAAACGCTAAAAATGTGATAATTTTTTAACTCTCACACACAGGAGAATTTATTATACGATTCTATCAAGTTCAAGAAAGATTGCCGTAAATCGGATTTTTGTTGATAAGAAATTTAACCGAGAAAAGACGGGAAAAAACGCGAAAATTTTTTCTTTTTCTTTTTCGCATCTTTTCGCGTTTTTTAGAAGCTATTTAAAAAATATTAACCCCCAGTTAAGCAAGCGGTCTTTGACCGCGTTTCCCGTATAAATTAATGGTGAAACGCGGTCAAAGACGGCTTGCTTAACCAATTATTTTATTTTTGAAATCGTATTAATTAAATATATTGCCGACCGTTATGCCTTGCCAATCATCGGTCCGAAAAGGCGAAGCGGGAAAACCTGCCGAATTATAAAGATTTGCATCAATCGGCGCGTCCGACCAACCATAACGCACGGCAACCGGATTTTTTACATTTTCGTTTGAAACGAAAACTTTATCTCCCGAAATTTCGGCTTTCGCGTAATAAAATTTTTTGTCCGCGCCGGCGATTTCAAAACCTTTTAAATAGCCGAATTTGTCTTTTGCCCACAAACCGTCGTAAGCGAATTTGAACGAAACGACCGCTCTGCCGCTTTCAAATTTCACCGAATCGAACATCGGACTGCTAAACGGGATTTCCTGATTATATGTTTGTTTTAAAGCATTTGCCGCCAGACGTTTGCCGACATCCTGTTTATTTGTCGGGTGAACATCCGCAGGATTTCCGATGTCGGTTGTCACAGCCATTCCGGTTTTCGGCAAACTCAGGGCAAGCGTTTGAGCCTCGCGCAGTTCCGCCCAGCCGCTGCCTTCGTTGCTGCTCTGATTTGCGCCGTAACTAGACAGCTGCACGAAATAAAAATAAAAATCATCGTTCCATTTCCTGCGCCAATCTTCGATCAAGAGCGGAAATGTCTTGCGGTATTGAAAAGACCTTCCGGCGTTCGTCTCGCCTTGATACCAGAGAACGCCGCGCATTGAAAAAGGAACGAGCGGCGCGATCATTCCGTTGTAGATCGTTGTGCCGACATTGTTGCTCGAATGCGCGTAAGAATGCGGTT
Organism: uncultured Blastocatellaceae bacterium; assembly: GCA_964444245.1. Taxonomy (GTDB): domain Bacteria; phylum Acidobacteriota; class Blastocatellia; order Pyrinomonadales; family Pyrinomonadaceae; genus JAHCHG01. Next base: position 2,594 of record CAYUGW010000580.1, read on the forward strand.
CGGCAAATGACGGCATCAGATGCCATTTATCTTCGGCAAGCAGAATTTTCTCGTCTTTCGCCTTTACGAAAACATCATCCGCCGAACCCATCAAACCCAAGCCGAACCATTCCGGCTCGATGGTTTTATTCATCTTCACGACAATCCGGTTTTCGCCTGCTTTCCAAATGTTTTTCGGAACGATTATTTCGCGTTTTCCCTTCAAAATACCGGCAAAAATCATTTTTCCGTTGATATAAATTTCGTTGTAACTGTAGCTTTCCGCCAAACCTAAGATAGTTTCCTGAGACGCAAAACCTTGCGGAATTTCAACCCGCCGCGCCATAAAACCGTTGCCGCGCCACGCCCAGATTCCCTGCCAATCCCATTGCCACATCGGGCTGCCCGTATGCCATTTTGAAAAATCGTAACCTTGCAAAAGATATTTTTTCTCGTCTTCCAGCGTCGGATTCGCATTTTCATCAAGCAGCGTGATTTTCTTGATACTTTTTTCAAGCCGCGCATCGGCTTCCGCCCAATCTTTCGGCAGATTCCG
>CAYUGW010000581.1:0-3128 GCA_964444245.1 uncultured Blastocatellaceae bacterium
TTTCCGACGGGATTCAGCAGATTATTTCGCCGATCGAGGTTTCGCAGGTTTTCGTCAATAAAAGCTGGAATAATTATACGATGGACATACGGGCGCGTTCCGAGGTGATCTCGATTCCGAACGTCCGGATCAAGACGCGAAATCTGCCGAGTATCAATTTTGAAAAACGCCCCGCACCGATCTCGTTTTTCAACAACGCTTATTTTTCATTTAAGACGAGTCTGGAAGGCGTTTCGCGGCGCGAGGAAGTTAATAATCTTCGAGTTTATCAGCAGCAGACGGGAAACGATCCGGTCATCTCGCCTGCCATCGGACAGCGGTTCGACATTCATCCGCAGGTTACGCTTCCCGTTAATTTCAAATATCTGACGGCGACCGCAACCGCCGGTGCGCGCGTAACATATTATTCCAATTCATTTAACGATATGCGAAGAGTCGTCGGGCGCGACGTGATTCGCAAATACGGCGAATTCGAACTCGACTTGCGCCCCGTCGCTCTGGCGCGGAATTTCTACGGCAAGGAAGATAAATTCCGCTTCCGCCACGTTATCGAACCGTTTTTGACCTACCGTTTTATCGAAGGAATTAATAATTTCGATAAAATTATCCGCTTCGATTTTTCCGACACCGAAACCGACACCAATGAGATCGAATACGGCGTAACAAATCGTTTTTATACAAGGAAATACGCCGAAGCCGTAACGGATGACGCGCAGAGAATTTTAAGCCGAAAAACGGCGGATGAAAAAGAGCCGCTGTCAATCCAGCCGTATGAAATTTTTACGCTGACCGTTCGCGGAAAATACTTTTTCGATCCGCATTTCGGCGGCGCCCTAACGCCCGGCAGACGCAACCAGATTGACGCAATTACATCATTAACCGCGTTCACCTTCGGCGGCATTCCTCGCCGATTTTCGCCGCTCAATATTGATGCCACCTACCGCCCGCGCAAAACCGTCTTTGCCAATACGCGAATGGATATCGGCATTCAGGGCGACGGCTTACGCGCCATTTCCGCCACGGTCGGCTATGATACCCGTTTAGTAAAATTTTTCCAGACCTTTTATTACACCCGCGCCGTTACCTTGATTCCGTCATTCCAAAGATTCAGCAACGCCGCCGGCAAAGAAGCCGGAACTCTGCGCGGCTCGCAATGGAGTCCGTCGATTTTCATCGGCAATCGCGATAAAGGTTTCTACGGCGGAACATCGCTCTTTTTCGATTTCGAAAACCGCCGCGAAGGTCGCAATTCCCCGCTGATCAGTTCGCTCTACACCTTAGGTTACGCCTCCGACTGCTGCGCCTCGACCGTCCAATTCTACACCTTTAACGTCGGTGCCAGACGCGAAAACCGCTTTGTCTTCAGCTTCCGGCTAAACGGCATCGGCACTTTCGGCACGGAACAATTCGGACAGGGTTTGCGGTAATTTTAATAGATTTTCTCCCCATTTTCTTTAAACACTTCAATATTCACACATTTATTTCTATGGAATTTTGACTGTTTTAAGACCCCAATCTACGTATAAATCGCGGGGATCGGTTTCTCTCAGCCAGGTTACGAGTTTTTTAAAATCCGAAAGAGAATAAAGTCCTATGCAGCCGGCAGTTCCGGGAAAAGTTGATTTGTTCCAATCTATATGAATCTGGATCAGATCGCGCCTCGTTCCGTTTTTGGGCACGTAATCGAGCGGTATTTTCGCCGGACCGATTCCTTCCTTCCAAACTTTGGTATAGACATCTTTGCCGCCCGCCCAGAGAATATCCCTGATCGCCCATTTTCCTTCGGGCAGAGGCTCGAACGAGCCGCGAATGCTGTCTTTTCCTTTGCGAAAGAATTGACGGCTCGGCTGACCTGAATTAGCAAACATAAAATCTTTCGATTGACCGTCTTTGATATATTCGAGTTTCAACTTAAAGCATCCGCTCGTATCTTTAGACGAGGTTTTGGTCAGGAGCAGATAATTTTTTCCGGCGGTAAATGTTCCTGTCGGAGCAGGCGGCGGTGCAGCAGCAGAAACTTCTCCCCATAGTTTGCCCCAGGTTTTAGGTCCGACTTTGCCGTCAGCTTCGGCAATTCCGAAACAATCCGCTTGAAATGCTTTAACCGCATCATCAGTTCCTCTGCCGAAAATACCGTCAATTTCCGCGTTATAATATCCTAATTCCCGCAAGCGTTGTTGAAGTTCTCTGACATCCGAACCCGTTACACCCGGTTCGTCATCCCGAACTCCCAACATCAAAAGCGAACGCTCCAGAGTCGGCGGGTTTTCAACTTTTGGAATTTCGCCCGCTTTGCCGATAACTTCCAGGCGTTCACCTTTCGGAATCGCTTTTCCGGCAGGCGCAAATTCAAAAGTAGCAGCATTTTTATACTGTTGGATGGTGGAAATAAAATCTTCTTTGAGTGAACTTTCGAGAACCAGGATTTCCACAACTTTTTTGCCGGCAAAAGCGACGATAATATTTTTGTCGCCGTCCCGATAGCCTTCAATCCGCGTCACCTTGTCCTGCAAAGATTCTTCGACTTCAATCGGCTTTCCTTGCGCCCCTTTTTTATCAAATAATTTACGTTCGTCCTTGCGCCGGTTGGTTAATCCCTTAAGTTCTTGTTTGATGCCGTTAATCGTTCCTTTATTCCACATCTCAAAGGCTTCGGAGGCAGCTTTAAAATCACCGGCTTTGAGTTTTTTCAAAACCGTACTGCCCTTAAAACCTCCGACTCCGATGTTGTAACAAAGCGAAACAATCGCATCGAACTGGTTTTGATTTATCTTGATTCCGGTTAAAGAGTCTTTGAGATTTTTAACCACTTCATCAACCTCGAACTTGAGAAACACTTCGGCTTCAACCTCTGAAATTTTATCGCCAAGCTTGACTTTTTGCCCGTTCGGATACCTGATGGTTCCATACCCGATTGTCGGAATCCCGACCGGATCTAAATAGGCATCGAGTTTAAAACCTTCCCATTTCTTGATTATATCCAGACAATTTTGCGAAATTTTCATTTTTTTACTCCTCCTTAACTTTGTGATTTTTCCAAATCCTTTCAGAAATAGTCATTCTTATTTTGGGTAACTATCAACATTAACAATTCACGGTTCGCGCCTAATTCTACATCTTCAACGTCG
>CAYUGW010000582.1:0-3121 GCA_964444245.1 uncultured Blastocatellaceae bacterium
ATCGGAATCGCGGTCGCGCCGGTTTTCAAAATTCCGAAATAAGACATTCCCCATTCCGGCATATTGTGCGAAAACAAAATCACGCGGTCGTTTTGTTTGATGCCGTTATACGCTAAAAATCCGGCGGCGCGCATCGTCAATTCGCCGACATCTTCAAAGGTATATTGCTCTTTGCGCCCGCCGCGTTCGATTCGCATCGCCACGCGCGTCGGAAATCTTTTGACCGAAGTGTCGAACAGATCGAGCAAATCCTTGTAGGTATAAGATCGTTTTTCGATCTTTTTCAGATCTTCTTCGAGCTGCGGCAAAACCCATTTTCGCATTCCGGGAAAATGGACATTGAGCCAGTAATCATACCAATCCAATTTTTCGGGATACCACGGCAAAAGATGCTTTTCTTTTTCTTTGACGAGCGACATCAGAGCGCGTACATTATCCGAGCGATATTCATACGCGTTGTCGATCATAAACGGCTTGAACATCGCAAACGCATCGATCGTTTCGCGCGTCGTTTCTTCAAAATTTTCGACCGATTTCTTCAGATCCGAAACGATATTCGACAGCCGCCCGCCCGCCCAGGTCGGCGCGGCTTTATCAAGCAAATTATTCGCACCCTTCGCAATTTTATTAAGCATCGGCGCGGAAAAACGGTCGTAGGTTTTCTGCGAGACCGGCGCGGTTTCGATCATCGCCGCGACATTGTTGATGAGTTTGCTGCCCGTTTCCTTTTCCTTAAAATGATCGCGTTTATACAGCCCGACAAGCCCGACGATGCGTTTCATATCATTCGGATTGGAATCGCCGGATGAAGCCTGAAAAACGAGCGGCGGTTTGTCGTCAATCAGCGCATTCATCGCCGCGCCTAAGATCGCACCGGCGACCATATCAACCGGAATTACGTCTAAAACGAGTTTTTCATTGACCGGAATGATCGGCTGACCGCGCAGAGCGATCAAAATTAAAGGCGCGGTCGTCGTAAAACCCTCGTTCCAACCCGCAAACGGATATTTTTGCGAACTTTCGACGATTGACGGGCGAACGAGCGTTTTCACAATATCGTCCTGTTGCGCGATGATTTGTTCCGCTAAAGATTTCGAATAAGTATAAATATTCGTCCAGCCCCAATATTCGGCGCGTTCCGCTCCTAATTCGGTCGTCCGCTCGCGAATCCACATCTTTCTTTCGCGAAAAATCGCGCTTTTAAGTTCCGATTCGTCGTCCGGGTCGCGTCCTTCTTCTTCAAAACGCAGACGCGCCTGTTCGCGGAATTTCGCTTGTCGCGTCGCATCATCGGATTCCTGACGCGCCTGTTCGCTCAAACGGGCGCAATCTTCGATTTCCTTATTAACATCAAAAGTCGTGCCGACGAGTTCGTTTTTTCGCGGAAAATAACCGACGACCGGCTCGTTTTCCCAGATCGCGCCGGAGCGTTTTCCGGCAACAAAACACGTCGAAACGTGTACGAGCGTCGGACGCTTCATCATCCGCGCGAGCTGCAAAACATTATTCGTGCCGACGACATTCGTCCGCAGAGCGGATTCGAGCGGCGGATTAAACGTGACGTTTCCCGCGCCGTTGATAATAATGTCGCAATCCTTCAAAATCTTTTTCGCGCTCTTTTCGTCCATTCCGAGGAACTCGTTCCCGACATCGCCGTTGACCGGAACGACCTTTTCGCGAATAAAATCTTCAAAGCGATCGCCGTATTTCTCGCGCAACGGATCAAAGGTCGGCGAAGTGATAATCGTCGTCCAGAAACGAATCTCCGATTCCCGCGCATCCCGCGCCCGAACGGTCGCGAAAACCTTCCCGATGTCGGGAAAATTATGCAATAACATCGAAAGCGTAACCTTACCGACAAACCCCGTGCCGCCGATAAAGAAAATCTTCTTTCCCTTAAATATTTCTGTTGGTGATAATTTCATTACTAATCTCAGCCGTTGAAAACGGCGATATATTTGTAGCCCACAGTGCAAACTGTGGGAAACGCGATTCAATTGAATTTTAGCCGTTGAAAACGGCGACATACAAAACCGCGAATTATTTATGCCGTTATCTTCGATAACTACGATTGCTTAATCATTCGCTCCCATATCTTGCGATATTGGCTACAAATATGTTGCCGTCTTCGACGGCTTTTTATTCAAAACCTTTGCGTTTATGTGAATTATTTCCACAAAAAATTCTCATCAAAATCTACTTCGTATTTTTTCAATAATGATAAAAATTCTTCTCGAAAATCGTATTTTTTATGATGCTCAACTTGATTTTCGATGTAATTTACAACTGCATCCATTCCCGAACGGCTGACGCTGAATGCGCCGTAGCCTTTTTGCCATTCAAACGGTTTGTTAAATTTTTCGTTCATCCATTTTGACGAATTCGCTTTGATAAAACGCATCGCGTCCGATGTGCTGACCGTCGGCGGCAGAGTTGCGAGAATGTGTACGTGATCGCTAATTCCGCCGATTTTTATCGGTTTCCCTTTTAATTCTTTGACTAAACCGCCGAGATACGAATGTAATTCAGGTTTAATTTTGTCATTTATTAATCCGGCGCGGTCTTTTGTGCTGAAAACATTGTGCGTGATCAAATTCGTGTATGTGTGTGACATTTGTTTTCTCTCCAAAAGCAACCGAAGTTTGCGAAATAATTGTAGCCCATAGCGCGAGCTATGGGTTTCGGATATTATAAAAAATCAGCCATTGAAAATGGCGACATATTTTTTATGCCGTTATCTTCGATAACTCTGTAAAATTTCTTTTCAAAAACCCACAATTTGCATTGTGGGCTACAAATATATCGCCGTCTTCGACGGCTTTGATTGTTGATTTATTCGTAAATTTTCCCCATATAAAATATCTCAGCTAATTCTTTCCAACTTAACTGTTTTGAATCATTAAACCTATGCCCGTCTTCAAGACAACTTGAAATCGCGTCTAAATAATTGGAAATACCATCGTTTTCCCAACCTAAAATCGAAGAATATTTGTATTCATCAGGATTTTCCGCAAGCAATTTTTTTGCTTCAGCTTCTTCCTGTGATAAAACTTTCAAAAATTCTATAAATGTTCTCCAATCGTGAACTTTCTCTTTCTCTATCCACTCGTCGCTTTTTGTA
>CAYUGW010000583.1:0-3119 GCA_964444245.1 uncultured Blastocatellaceae bacterium
TTTATTTTGTGAACTTTAGAGATTTTTATTCACAGTAAAATATTCAGTAAAATAGAGTAGAATTAAAAAAATAAACTTTATCCTCAAGAAAAAAAACTTTTTAAACTTTTTTACTTTTAAACTTTTTCACCTTTAAAACTCGCATTATAGATATTATCGCGCTGCGGAAAATGAAAAACCATTCCGACAATGCCGAGCGAGATAAAGATAAAAAAGTATTGATAGGAAAACACAAACGCCAGAAACAGACCGATCAGCGTAATTGATTCGCTCAGAGCGCAGCCGATAATCATCGCCGTTTGCACAAGCGCGGGTCTCTGCTCTTCGATGGCGCGGTCGATAAATTTTTTTCTCAGGAAAATCGAAAGAATCAGATTCGAAACACCGACCAGCGCAAACGCAAGAATAACCGGCGGATTATCGCCTGAGAAGGATTTTGTAAAATCGAAACTGAAAAGCTCCGGTTTGGCAAGATAGATCACGACGAAAAACATAAACTGCGTCATAAAAAGCGCAAACCAGATAATCATCAAAATTCGATAGGTCTGTTCGGCGTTTGTGTTTTGATTTTGCATAAGTTGTTAAAGTTTGAAAAATGAAATTTTTATAACAAAATAATAGTATTTTACGGAACAAATGCAAAATTTCGGTGTCTAAAAATGTTATGAGAAAAATTACGATTCTGTTTTCGCTGATCGCGCTTTTTTGTTTTTTCCAAACGAATTTTGCTCAAAATAAAGGAGAAAAAGCTATCGAAGGCGGAATTGTCACTGAAAAAGCCATTTCTCTGCCGCCGCCGGAATATCCGAAGGAAGCGGAAAATGCTTGCGCGGGCGGGAAAGTCGAAGTCGAAATCTTGATCGGTGAAGACGGAAATGTGATTTCCGCTAAAGCGATTTCGGGCGATGAACTCTTGCAAAAACCGGCAATCGAAGCGGCGAAAGAAGCAAAGTTTCGTACCCACAGCCATTTTGCACCTGTAAAAGTGCAGGGAATTCTCGTTTATAATTTCGACTCGAAAGTTAAATGTATTACTAACGGAATTATAAATAAAATAGCTGTAAATCTTCCGAAACCAGATACTTCAAATATAAGGCACTCAAAAATAAAAAAATCGCAAATAGTGGTGGTTCAAATTGTCGTCCGCTCGGATGACGGAATTGTTATTTTTGCCAAAGCGATTTCAGGACATCCGCTGCTTCGTTCCGTGTGCGTACAATCGGCTCGTCGAACAAAATTTAGAAGTAATGGAACTTTACCGCCGGTTAAAGTTAAAGGGTTGCTTGTCTATAAATTTAAGCCCGACGGAACGGTTGAAACCGATATTGAAAGAGATGATAAAGATGTGATCGGAACGCCGATTGAATTGATAAAACCGCCGCCACCGTTTTGTAATTGCCGATTCAGCAGTGAAAATATTTCAGTTGAAGCAAAAATTGATGCGCGGGGAAATGTTACGGAAGCAAAAGCCGCGAACGGACATCCGATTCTCAAAAATATCAGCGAAAAAGCCGCTTTGGAATCGAAATTTCTGCCGGCAAATATCAGAGCAAAGGTGATTATTGTTTACGAATTTGAAGCGATTAATAATTTTAGAGAAGTAAAAATTTTGAATGTTTATGTTAAAAAAGTTGAGCTTGAAAAGCCTTTGATTGTTGGTCATGCGCCGCCAAATACAAAACCGATTTTCACGCCTCAACCGGAATATCCGGCGGCGGCAAAAGCAGTCGGAGCAAAAGGCAACGTTGCGGTTGACATTTTAATTGATGAAAACGGAAACGTTGAAGAAGCAAAAGCCGTTTCAGGACATCCTTTGCTCAGAAGCGCGGCGGAAAAAGCCGCCATGCAAACAAGATTTAAACCTAATTTGCTTTCCGGCAATCCTGTAAAAACAAAAGGTGTTCTGGTGTTTATTTTTTACTAAATGGATTGAGATTTCGGTTTTAGCCGATGAAATCGGCGGCATATTTGTAGCCCACAGCGCGAGCTGTGGGAAAAGATAAGCGGCGATTAAAGCCCTCGAAAGAGGGCGACATATATATATGCCGCCGATTTCATCGGCTTAAAATTTACCGGCTTCTTACCCACAGCTCGCGCTGTGGGCTACAAATATATCGCCGTCTTCGACGGCTGACAGAAAAATTTAATACATCCGGATAAGTAAAACTTTTACCGCAAATGTTTTCGCAAAAATGAAATGATTTTATAACCGTCGAGATAAACCCAGGGCTTTTCGCCCAAAGTGTAATGACCGCACGGGATGACGACTTCATCGTGTTTGACTCCGGTTTTTCGGAGTTCTTCCATCATTTGGCGCGAGAGATCAATCGGGAAGGTCAGATCGTAGAGCGTGTAAATATAGCGTTGCGGGCGCGGTTTCGATTTGGCGAGCTTTTCCATATAAGCCATCGGCGAGATCGGCATCCAGAATTCGCGCAGGTCTTCGAGAGAAATATTTCCTTCGAGTCCGGCTTTGACGTGATATGTCGAAAGTCCCTGCCAGACGACATCGGCGACGTAGCCGGAAACGTGATTGAAAACGCCCGCGTCAATCGTTTCGTCGTGAACGAAGGCGAAAAATCCGACGCAACTGCCGATGCTCGTGCCGATCACACCGACTTTTTCATAGCCTTCTTGTTTTAACCAGCGAACGGCGGCGCGTGTGTCCAAAACCGATTGCCGCAGAGATTGCAGAGTGCGCCCGACATTCGGCGCGACCAGATAATCGGCGCGTTCCAGTTCGGGCGGCATTCGTTCTTCGTGATACGGCAAAGTTAAGCGCAGTGCGGAAACACCGACTTTGTTAAAGAATTTACACAGATCGAAATATGTTCCGGCTCTTGCGTTCCAATGCGGAAGCACGACGACCGCCGATTTTTTATCCTTTTCAAACGGAAAAAATGTCGCGCGAACCGTATTATTTTCTGCGGAAGGCGTTTCTATTCCGCTCGTCCAAGTCACGTTTTGAGTTTCGGAACTTTGAACTTTGAACTTTGAACTTTGAACTTTGTAATCCGAAATTTCCGGCAGGTGAAAAAATTCGTCGCTGTTTGCCACCATTTTTCTGGAATATTCCCGAAAAAGCGTGCGCGGATCGTCGCCGTTCGGGTTTTCTTTGA
>CAYUGW010000584.1:0-3116 GCA_964444245.1 uncultured Blastocatellaceae bacterium
TCAAATCCGAAACCGCCACCGAAACTTTTTCGAGATTTGTCTCGACCGGAAATTTCACGGTCGAAAGTGTTTCAAGCAAAGCGCGGGTCGCTTCCGGTTCTGTCGATTTGGCAGGCAGATATGAAGATTGATTAAATTTTTCGATTACGCTCTCCATCATCACGACCGGCAGACAAATGCTCATAGCACCGACCGCATCGCCGATTTGAACTTGATACACGATCGTTACGACAACTTCATTCGGCGCGATGATCTGCATCATCTGCGGGCGTGTTTCGCGCCCGACAATATCGGTTTCAAATTTCACGACCGGTTTCCACGCATCCCGATAATTTTCATTGATAAGGATTAAAAAACCTTCGAGAATCTTTAATTCTAAATCTGTCGCGGCGCGTTTTTCGCTCAAACCTTCGCCGTTTCCGCCCAAAAGCCGGTCAATGATCGGAAAGGCGATTGAAGAATTTATTTCAACCGCATAAACTCCTTTCAAAGAGCCGACCGAAATTGTAAAAATGGTCGTCGGATCAGGCAGACCGCGAAGATATTCACTGTATGCCTGCTGTTCGACCGAAATTAAATTAACTTCGGAAATCGTCCGCAGAAAAAGCGGCAAGCTCGTCGAAAGACTGTGGGCGAAAAGGTCGTGAAGAAGATAGAGCGAACGCACCTGTTCTTTTGACAGACGGTCGGGACGGCGAAAATTATACGGCACGATGCGTTTGCGTTTTTCGCGCTCGCCCGTCGCATCCGCCGTTTTCGCCGCGTCCGGCATCAATGCCGACATTTCTTCATTTGATAAAAGTTCTTTCGAGTTCATTTTTTTTGCTATGGTTCTTTAGAGTTAAAAGAGTTTATTAGTTTTTCATAACCATTTGTTAAATCAAATTTTGCTGTATTCCAGCCAAACCAACATCAAAAATCAAAATCTCAAAGTTTTCCTCGCAAACGAACGATCGCCTGCGTTCTGAGTTGTGAAACACGCGATTCGGAAACGCCCAAAACTTCGCCGATTTCCTTCATATTCAGTTCTTCCAGATAATAAAGCGCGACGACCTGGCGTTCGCGTTCGGGCAGTCTGTCAATCGCTTTGGCAAGATTTTTTCTGGTTTGCTTTTCTTCCAGTTGTTCAAAGGCATTTGCCGCCGAATCCTTTACCGTATCAATCGCACTCAAACCCGTTTCTTCGTCTCTTTCATCCAAATCCAAAACCGACAACGAACGTAAATCCTGCAAAATCTCACGCAATTCGCCGAGCGAAATTTTCATATAAGCGGCAACTTCTTCTTCCGAAGCGCATTCGCCTTTTTCCTGTTCGACGTGATTGTATGCGGCTTGAATTTCGCGTGAACGTTTGCGAGTGTTGCGCGAAGCCCAATCGAGCGAACGCAGATTATCTAAAATTGCGCCGCGCACGCGCATTTCCGCAAAAGTGGTAAAAGCAATGCCGCGTGAAGCGTCAAAGCGTTCGACGGCATCGATCAAACCGATCACACCCGCACCGTAGAGATCGTCCCATTCAACCGACGGCGGAAGTTTTGCCGCCATCCGGTCGGCAATATATTTGACTTTTGAAAGATGCGACGTAATCAAATTTTCGCGCTCATTCGCCGAATAAGCAGTCTGATACGCTATATTTTTTTGATAAGTTGTCGCGTTTTGATATTGATGCATAATCAAGGGGATTCGGTAAAATTTAAGAGTTTTAACTTTTTGCCAGCATATTCCAGAAAGATTGCAGTTTTCCGCTTTCGCCTGCCGGATTGTTTGAAGTTTTTTGAATCTGTTTAGCGATCAGGCGAATCGCACGACTTGCCGGAGAATCGGGTTTGTATTGAACAATCGGTGTCATTTCGCGGATCGCTTCCGACACAAGAGGATCGTGCGGAATCATTCCCAAAAATTCGATTTTATGTTTGAGAAATGTTTTGGTTGCTGAACTGATCTGCTGAAAAACGTGTTCGGCATCGCCGATTCCGACGACATTATTGACGACAACCGAAATCGGCTTGCCGGGAGCGTGGCGCAAAATGACTTTAATGGTCGCGTATGCGTCAACAATCGAAGTTGGATCGGGCGTAACGACAACGACGACTTCATTGGCGGAAACCAGTACACCGATGACATTTTCAGCAATTCCGGCTGCCGTATCGATCAGCATAAAATCGAGATTTTCTTCCATTTCCATCAATTGCGAATAAATAAAGGGGCGCGAAACAAACGAAAAATTCGCCAGTTCTTCGATACCGCTTCCGCCGGGAATGAGCGAAACATTTTCGGTTAATTGAATCGAAATTTCTTCGAGTTCCTTGATTCCGGCGACAACGTGTCCGAGATGAAACTTCGGCGTAACGCCGCATAACAGATCGGCATTTGCCAAACCGAAGTCCGCATCGAGAAGTCCGACCTGTTTTCCGAGCGAACCTAGCTCAAAAGCCAGATTGACCGATAGATTCGATTTCCCGACTCCGCCTTTGCCGCCCGTAATTGCCAGACAGCGCATTTGTTTAGAGCTTTTTTTTCGCTCTTTGGTTTGGGTTTGACCGAGCGGCATCCCGAGCGTAAGCGCGGGCGCGTTTGAAGCAATGAGTCTTAAAGTTGATGCCTGATCATCCATGATGTTTTCCATTTGTTTATTGAGTTTATAGATTTTTTTATCTTTTTTCGTGAAATAAAAACCGAGTTTCATCGGAAATTTACTTGTTCAGACCAATCGCAAATTGCAAATCGCCAATCGCAAATAATTAGATTTTTTCGCCGAAGATTCGGGCGGCAAAATTTTCGGGTGTAGCGACCTTGATATCTTCGGGAACTCTTTGTCCCATACAAAGATAAGTCAAAGGCAGACCGCATTCGGCAAGCAGTTCGAGCATTGCCCCGGGGCGCGTCGTTTCGTCGAGTTTCGTGATTGCCAGACAATCCGCGCCGTACATTTCAAATTTTTTGACCGCGGCGATTGCGTCCAAAGGGTGCGTCGTTGCCTGAACCGCCAGACATTTTCTGATCTCGGTGTGGCGTTTGAGATAATCGGAAAGTTCGTGCTGATCGGCAAGATCGTGCGGGTTTCTGCCCGTTGTATCGATCAGAACGGTTGCTTCTGCCGGAAAACGGCGGATTAA
>CAYUGW010000585.1:0-3115 GCA_964444245.1 uncultured Blastocatellaceae bacterium
CGCAATCGAAACAAGTTTTTCCGCCGCGCGTGCGCGAATTTCCGAATAAACCAAATTGGAGTAAAAAAGAACTTTTTCGGCTTGTTCTTGCAAAGCTTGGACGACGCGCCAATGTGAATGACCAGTCGCGCAAACCGCGTGTCCGCCGTAAAGATCGAGATATTTTTCGCCGTCGCTTGTCCAAATCCACGAACCTCGCCCACGCTCAATAACTATATCCATTTTAGCGTAAGTGGCTAGTTGAAAATCTTCTTCTTTCTTTTGTATGTATTCAAAATTTGCTTTTCTAGTTCTAACAACTCTTTCTGTTGAATTCACAAAAGGCAAACTTTCATAAGATTTTAATTTAATATCAAAAACAATCCAGTAAAAACACGTACTACAAATTGTCGAAGTCTCCTCAAAATGCATCCAAAAATGGATCTTTGGTGAATAATATTTTTCCGCACAATCATCGCAATAAGCTAACCTACGTGCCGGAGTTCTATTATGAATGATATTTTTCTTTACAGTGACATAGTTTAAAGATTCAGCTGTCATATCATTATTTTCAGTTTCTTGGTCGGTTTTTGTATAAACATAATCTTTAATATGCTGACAAACTTGTATTCCTCCGCTAGCGTCATGAATTTCACAATAAGTTGCTCCCATAAGTTTTCTATTAAACTATTTACTTCAAATACTTCTCTAAAACTCCGCGCCAGATCGCATAACCTTTTTCGTTCATATGCAAATTATCGCCGACAAAAATATCGGGCATCGGTTCGCCTTTTTCATTAAGCATCGCCGTCCAAACATCAACGAATTTGGCGTTTTTGTCTTTTGCAATTTCGGCTTTGATCAATTCATTCGTTTTGCGAAAGTTATCCGCCAATTTCCAGCGCGACGGCGAAGGTTTGAGCGAAACGTAAAAAATCTTCGTTTTCGGCAGTTTGTCGCGCACCATTTTTGAGAATTTGCGGTAATTTTCCGCAACTGTTTCCGGCGCAATTCCGTCATTTACATCATTTTCTCCGGCGTAAAGAACAATCGTTTTCGGTTTATACGGCAAAACGATTTTGTCGAAAAAGAAATTCACATCTTCGAGCCGCGAACCGCCGAAACCGCGATTTATAACCTTTAAGTCCGGAAAACTTTGCCGCAGATTTTCCCAAAATCTTATGGAAGAACTTCCGACAAAAAGCACAGCATTTTCCGGCGGAGTCTGCTTGCGGTCAATTTCCGCAAAAGCATTTATTTCATTTTCCCAAAGCTTTTCGCGCTCATTTGTTTGCGCGTTTGAATGCGCGGCGAAAAGAAAAATCGTGATAAAAAAAGTGATCGTTAATTTTTTCATTTTTATTTTTCCCCGCGAAAGGGCGCGAAATTACGCTAAAAATTACTTTAAAATATTTTCGCGATTTTTCGCGTTTATTCGCGGGAAATAATTTCTACGTAAACTTCAAAGCATCGTTATGGCTTAGTACCGCATCCGGATTTTTCTGCAAAGCGTTTTGAAATTTATCGTTAAAATCTTCGTCCGCGTCTTCAAAATTCAGCAGAATTTTCGCTTCACCCTGCAATGATTTTGCTTCCGTTTCGGTTGCCGGACGGCGAATCGAAATTGCCTGATCAATCAGCGCAATCAACGAAGAAAGACGGCGAAGCCAGGCAAAATGCGGATCGTCAATGACAAGGGAAAGATATTGATTCGGCGACTCGATCCTGCCGTTTTTCGCCTCATATTCGGCTTTTGCACCGGCAAGCAGAGATGTATGCAGGCGTAGCATCGCCAGACTTAAATATTTTAATTTGGTACTTGTTTCTTCAGTTAATTTATCGTGTCCGTTTTCAAATTCTTTATTCATAAATATATTTTACAGCAAAACAATTTACCCGCGAAAGCACGCAAAAGCACGCGAAAAAAAATTTTTATTTTGTTTTTTCCTTTTCGCGTCTTTTCGCGTTCTTTCGCGGGCAAAAAAAATCTTAAGGATTTGTTCCGATTAATTTCAACGCGGTCGTTTCTGCTAAACCGAACATCAGATTCATATTCTGAACCGCCTGCCCCGCCGCGCCTTTGACCAGATTATCAATTGCCGAAAAAACTGCGATTTGTCTGCCGTTTGAATGCGCGGCAATGTCGCAAAAGTTTGTCGTTTTTACCCAATTAATGTCGGGCGAACCATCTATGAGTCGGACAAAAAAACTGTCCGACTCGATTTTGGATTTTGGATTTTGGATTTTGGATTTGTTCGGATGATAAAAATTTTCGTAAATATTTCTTACATCTTCGGTCGTTAAATTAACGGTCGTTTCCAGATAACACGAAGTGAAAATTCCGCGCGAAACGGGCAGAGAATGCGTCATAAAAACGAATTCATTAGTAAATTCGCCGACGGACTTTAAATGTTGCGAAATTTCGGGAACATGCTGATGCGTAAAAGGTTTATACGCATAAAACGAATTCATTCGCTGCGGATGATGCGTATTCGCCGCCGCTTTCGCGCCCGAACCCGACGAACCCGTTTTCGCGTCAACAATGATTTTTCCCGTCAGCAGACCGCTTTTGACCATCGGCGCGAGCGCGAGCAAAGTAGCCGTCGCAAAACAGCCGGGATTGGCGATGTAATTCGCCCGTTTTATCTGTTCGCGGTTTGTTTCAGTCAAACCGTAAACAAAACTTTTCTGCAATTCATCGGCAGTATGTTCGAGCTTGTAAAACTCTTTGAAAACATCTTTATCGTTAATCCGAAAATCGCCCGAAAGATCAACAACTTTCACATTTTCAGGCAATTGTGGAATCAAATTCAACGCCTGTCCGTGCGGCAGAGCGAAAAATGCGACATCAATATTTTCAAGCGCAGACAAATCCGGCGGCGCAAGTTCAAATCTCAAATCCGTAATTCCAAATAAATTCTTATGAACTTCGCCGACCGCTTTTCCCGCGTGTTCATTCGCCGTTACAAGAACGATTTCAGCGTGTTCGTGAAACAACAAAATCCGCAAAAGCTCGCTGCCGCCGTAACCCGAACCGCCGAAGATTGCGACACTAATTCTTTTATTACTTGATTCATTCATTTTTATCTCTTACTTTTTCTCGTGCCTGATTCAAAATTTCGCGGTAATTTTCCTG
>CAYUGW010000586.1:0-3107 GCA_964444245.1 uncultured Blastocatellaceae bacterium
TTTTCGCTCTGATTTTTCTTTTCAGATGAGCGTCAATATTCGAGTTTTTACCATATGCACCGCAGGCAATTTTTGCGGAAATGGATTTATCATCGAAGTAAATGCGGAAGCAACTATCTTCAAAAACAACTTTTTGAACCTTCGTTTTCGTTTTGATTTCAACACCGCATTCGAGCGCGAGTTTGCAGAGAATTTCATCCAGTTTGTAACGGGAAAATCCGACTCCGCCGATGCTTAAGTTTCTTTCGATACTGATTCCCGAAACCGAACTCAAAAGCAGAGAATTCATTCGAGGCAAATCATAAACCGATAAATCTACACCGAGTTTATCGAGAAATTTCACGCTTTCATTTGAAATATATTCGCCGCAGACTTTATTAAACGGATAATTTTCTTTTTCAAATAAAACCACGCTTTTATTTGCTTTCGCCAGTAAAATCGCCAGCGCGAGTCCGGCAATGCCGCCGCCGATAATCGCGCAATCAAATTCGGTTTTTGCATCCATTTTATTGATTTGAGTAAATAGCGCAATTTTTAAATTATCTACTGTTTGACAAGCGTTTGGAGTCCCGCCTTTAGGCGGCATCCGCGCTTCGAAGCGCGGCGGAAAAAGCCGCGTAAACGCGGGACTCCAAACGCTTGTTTGATTCTTTTTGAATACCAGGAAATTTAATAATCGCTCTAGTAAATTTTCCACGCAAACAAAATCACAACTACGAAAAGACTCGCATAAGCTCCGATTTTCAGCCATTCGGGAACTTTCATTCCGTTTTTCTTGAGAATTTCGGTTGCTTCGATCTCGTTTTTCCCCTTTATTTTGTCGAGAATTTTTTTGTATTCGAAGATTATTTTCAGCCAGCCGAATGTGAAAATAAAAATCGCTCCGTAAAAAATAAACGCCAATTCATTTCGGTAAAATAAAATTGAAAAGACGATTTGCAAAGCGATGCCGCTAAAAAACACGAGAAGCCAGGCAAAATTCATTGCGCGGTGCAAACCGAGCGCGACGATGCTCGTGTTTAACCCGGCGTTTTTGTCTTCCGGATAATCTTCCGCCGTGTTCAGCATTATTATGCCGATCTGATGAAAACCGTAGGCGGCGAAAAGTCCGAGTTGGAGTGCATCCGGAAAACCATCGGTGATTATGGCGACGTAGATCATCGGACCGAAAAAGATGATCGCCCACAGACATAAGAGCTGCCACACGCCTCTGGATTTGAATTTGAAAGGTTTGATCGAATATTGAAGTCCAAGCAAAATTCCGAAGACGGTCAGCGGAATCAGATAGAAATATCCGCTTAAAATGCTGACCCAGATCGTTAAACCGAAAGCCGCGATTCCCGATAAAACGATCTGCACCAGAACATTTCGCTTTCCGAGTTCATAAACCGCATTTGAAAGATGGCTTTTATAAATCGCGTCGAGTTCGCAGTCGGCGTAGCAATTGATCATATCGCCGATATTAAAAAGCAGAAAAATTGCGATTAAACCGAGCAAAAATACGGGTTCGAGAAAACTTCCGAATGAAGCGACGGAGAGGAAAACCGGAATCAGAAAAATCGGAAGTTCGGCGGTAAAAAATTCTTTTCGCCGGATCGTAAAATTATTTTTCAGGAAGCGAAAAAGCGAAAATCCTTCGGGGCGCGGCAAAATATTTATTCTTTGGATATATCTCCGGTTCGGATTTTTAAAGGCTTCCCTG
The DNA here is from genome assembly GCA_964444245.1 of uncultured Blastocatellaceae bacterium. Taxonomy (GTDB): domain Bacteria; phylum Acidobacteriota; class Blastocatellia; order Pyrinomonadales; family Pyrinomonadaceae; genus JAHCHG01. Next base: position 1,703 of record CAYUGW010000586.1, read on the forward strand.
CCGTGAAGCAGCGCGAAATTATCCGCCAGAACGATGTCGCCTGCTTCCCATTGATGCGTGTATAAAACGTCTTCATCGTAAAGCGAATTTTTCATCGCGCCGATAAATTCATCCTGAGTTCGATTTTTTAAGCCTTTGACATCGAGGGAAACGGGATTTAAATCTTCGACCGGTTCGGCGTAGCGAATGACGGTTTCGCCGGAAACGGGATGTTTCTGCAAAAGTTTCTGCGTCGTTTTTCCGCCGTAATGAACGATTTTTTTCGTCGCATAGCTGACGGAAATTTCGCCCCATTTTTTCAATTGTTCCGGCGCGGCATTTTGAATTAATTTCGTTGTATCGCAAAAGGTCGTTCCGCCTGCATCTTCCTTTTTCGGCGCAATAATGCATTGAAACAAAATAATGTGCGGAATTTTCCCGGCAAATGCGCCGTCCCAGTGCATCGGAACTTCGCGGTCGGTGAAGATGTAATTTTCGGTGTCGGGTTTAACGTGCAGATCGTTGATCGCGCCGAATTCCCATTGCAGAGGCTCGCCCAGGGTTTGGGCAAAAAGCGCGAGCTGCTGTTTCGGCAAAATTTCAAAGCTTCGGAAAACGACGATTTTATGTTCACTAAGAAGCGCGAAAATCTCTTGCTTTGAAAATCGCTCAATCGAATTTTCGCCGCCGCAATTTCTGACGATTGCCCCGAAAGGTTTTAATTTTTCGATTTCGTATTTATTCATTTTCGGCAATCAGCGAATAATAATAAGGTTCTCCGTTTTTCAAAATCAATTTCGCGTTTTGTTTTTCCGCCTGTTCCCGTTTCATCAGCAAATAACCGTCTTCGGTCAAAACCATCACGCCGTGCCACGGAGTTATCCAGTTATCAATCGCTTTCGTCAATTTAATCCCGATTTTATCGGCGTGCGACGAATACGGGTGAATCGAAAGCCTGACCGATTCGGGGAAATAATAGGAAAGAAAACGAGTCCAGGCGTTGCTGTGTTGGATAACTTTCAAGGCAACGGGTTTCGATTCTTCTTTTACTTTTGTTTTAGATTTTTCCGTTTCCCGCGCAATCCGGTCTTCGGAAATAAATCTGTGAATGCCGTTAAAAAGCTGTTTGAATTCTTCGTCGCTTTTTAATTTTTTTTGTAAAACATCCGTTTCTTCGGCATATTTTTCGATCACGAATTTTCTTGCCTGATCGAAGGTTTTATCCGGCAATAAATCTTCGAGATTGATGATATCTATGTTTTTCAGATGCAACCGGTCAATCATTTTTTGCAAATGTTCGGCGTATTTCGTTACCTGCTTATCGGTTACGCCGACCAGTTCGGCGAAAATTCTGCCGTCGGAACAGATCGTAACGCGTGCGCCGGGCGGGTATGCGTCGGCGATTTCATCGCACATATTCTCAAGC
>CAYUGW010000587.1:0-3105 GCA_964444245.1 uncultured Blastocatellaceae bacterium
GCCGTGAGCAGATATTATTTTAGTTTTTAATAATTATCAAAAACTAAAACTTTTTACTGCTTACAGCTTACTGCTCACGGCTTACTTCTTCAATTCTTATAATCGCGTCTTTATTTATTTTCCCGTAAATATGCGGGTAAATTTCGTTATTTGTCGAAGGCTCGTTAACCAATTCGGAAGTCAGTTTATTCGTTTCGAGTTCCAAAATCAAAACCTTTTCCGCATCTTTATAATAGCGATTCAGCACCGCGTCAAGTTGTTCGGCAAAACTGCAATGAATAAAGCCTTCCGCCGGCAAACTTGCGGCTTCGTATTCGGTTTCGTCCTTGAATTTTTCCCAAATTTCGGGCGTAACAATATGATAGATTTTCATTTACTTTAAAAATCAAAAATTAAATTATAATCACGTTTGGAGTTTAGAAAACGGATGATTTTTATTGTCGTTTCTTCAACAGAATAGAAAATTAAGTAATTTTCATAATCTTTGACGTGCCACATTCGAAGATTTTTCAGGTTTGCATTTTGAAACTCACGAAGGCTTCCGATAAACGGATTTTTTGCGATCAGTTCAATAGATTCTTCGATCGCAACTAAAAAATAAACCGCCGTATCCAGATCGTTTTCGGCGATATAAACAAAAGCTTCTTCAATATCGCGGACGGCTTGAACGCTTTTTAAAACGTTATATTCCATACAGTTACGTTTTTTTGACGCGATTTTTCAGACGCTTTAATCCGCGCTCTTTTATTTGTTCGAAATCCGCTTTGGTCAATTCGGTAAACTTATCATTTTCAACCGCTTCCAGTAATAAAGCTTCCAATTTTTGTTCCTGTCTTTGCTTGAGATAATTTCTCACCAGATCACGAAAAAATTCACTCGTATTGCCGTATCCTTCCAAAGCGATGATTTCTTCGACTTCGGCTTTCATCGTATCGGGAATTGAAATATTTATTGTTGCAATAGCCATCTTTTTATCTCCTGAAAATAAATATAGCATATTGGCAATAGATGGCAACAGTTGTCAATCGTAATAAACCTTCAAAAGCGTCAAGCCGTTCGCCGGTGCGGTGATTCCGGCAAGATCGCGGTTGCCGGTGATGATTGCCGTTTGAATTGTATCAGAATCTTTTTCGCCGCGCCCGACTTCGAGCATCGTGCCGACGATCGAGCGCACCATATAGCGCAGAAAGCCGTCGCCCGTGATGCGAAATTCGACGAGCGAAGCATTGGCGCGCGCGTCCCATTTCGATTCGACCGTGAATTCCGTAATGGTGCGAACGCGTGTCTGTGCATCCGTATTGGCGGAAGAAAACGCCGTCCAATCGTGTTTGCCGAGAAAAACACGCGCCGCCACATTCATTTTAGACACGTCGAGCGGTCGCGTTTCGTGATGCGCGTAGCGCGACCAAAAAGGCGAAATGACGGGCGCATTAATGACGCGGTAAATATAAGTTTTGCCTTTGGCGGAAAATCTCGCGTGAAAATCGTCCAATACTTTTTCGACCTGCAAAACGCGCAGATCCTGCCACATATTGCCGTTGATCGCCCCGCGAAGTTTTTCCGGCGTAAAAGTGCGGTTTAATTTGACGCTCGCCACTTGACCTTCGGCGTGAACTCCGGCATCGGTTCGTCCCGAACCCGCGACCGAAACATCTGCATCTTCGAGAAGGCTCAAAACTCTCTGCAGTTCGCCCTGCACGGTGCGCTGATTATCCTGCACCTGCCAGCCGTGAAAATCCGTGCCGTCGTATTGGATTAAAAGTTTATAATTCATTCGCTTTTTTTGCTAAAACCTGATTAATTACGGTAATTTATCAGAACCATCAAATTCTGCTGAAAACATTTCTTGATTGAAATAATCACGGATTGTTTGGTAAATTAATCAGGCAAATTGTCAACAGATACATTATCAAAGTATCAAAATCTATTAAAGAACAGATTAGAAAATGATTGGAAACATTTCAAAAATCGCCGCCGTTTTGCTGATCGGACTCCATTTCGTGCTTGCTCTTTGGTCTCTCGTCGGGTTAGCGGAATGGTTCGTGCCGGATGTGCCCTGGAAACGGCTGAGTAATCCGCTTTTCCCCGCCGAAATTTTGCTGGCTCACTGGCTTTCTATTTTAACCGCTTCGACGATTTTTATATTCGGTTATTTTCTCAAATGGCGATGGACACCCGCGGCAATGACATTTGGATATGCGGCTATGGCTGGCGTATGTGCTGTCGAAACATTCGGTTATTTGCAGCATAAAACCAAATTTGTTGATATGGCTGCCGAATATATCGCTTACGCGCTGATTCTTTTATTTTTGTATAATTCAGATTTTATGAAGCAAAGATTTTCTCGTGTTCTCTAGGGATAAAGCAATTTGAATCGTTCGCAAATGACAGGCATTTCCAGATCGGGTGCTTTGCCGAGTTCGATACATTCTTTCGCAAAAAAATCCCAATGCGCCTGCCGCCAGTAATCGAGGCTCTGATCGCCTTCGCCTTCGTCAAAGGCAAAGTCCGCGTCAACTTCGTTAAACGCCGCGACGCGCAATTCGGTCGTTTGCACGACGCATTTCGGATTTCCTTCAAAATCGGTAACGACACTCAGCCCATCTAAAACAGGCGCGTCCTGCGAATTATTTTCATATTCCCAGACCAGCGAAGCGGTTGCCGTCTTTTTGCCTTCCAAAACGAGTTCGAGAAGTTCTTGTGCCATTTCCGAAGTATTTCCAAAATACCAAACTTGAAAAGGTGTTTCCGCGTTTGTTTTGCTTGCCTCGCAAAATTCTTCCCAGAATTTTTGAACAGCTTCATTTTTCATAATTTTCTCGATAACTCCGCGAAAGTGTACAAATTTTTATTAAGCGGGTAAGCAAAAATAAACAAGTTTATTGATTTTAATTAATCAGGCAATGCGCCTTGTGTAATTTCAATTAGTTAAAAAAGATTTCCACTTTTGCCTTTTGCTTTTTTACTTTTGCCTTACTGCTTATTTGCCTGCCTGACGACTTCCGGGTTTGACGGCTTCGATGCCTTGCCGGCACAACGGACAATCTTCAGGTTTGTAGCCCGGAACGTCTAAATTTACAAGCGCGATGCGCGGCACGCCCGTTT
>CAYUGW010000588.1:0-3105 GCA_964444245.1 uncultured Blastocatellaceae bacterium
CGACTCTGCCGTGTCCGCGCCGCCCGAATGACGGCATCAAAATTATTCGCGCGGCATTGATGCGCGGATCGGCTTTGATTTCGCGGGCGAGCTTGAAACCGTCCATTTCCGGCATTAACAAATCGAGAATTACCAGATTAAAAGGATTGCCGTGTTCGGCGGCGGTTTGCAATATGTCCAGAGCGGTTTTGCCGTCTTCGGCTTCTTCGCCGCTGATTCCGAACGACTTTATCTGATAACTCAAAATTTTGCGATTTGTTTCATTATCGTCAACAATCAGCGTTCGCAGATTAGTCAGATCGGCGGGCGGAATTTGCTTTTGTTTTTTATCGGCAGGCTGTTTTTCAAAAACGGCGGTAAATATAAAGGTCGAACCTTCGCCGAAATTACTTTCGACCGTGATCTCGCCGTCCATCATTTCGATCAGCTGTTTGGAAATGGTTAAACCGAGTCCCGTTCCGCCGAACCGGCGGGTGATCGAGCCGTCGGCTTGGGTAAAAGCCTGAAAGAGAGTTTTTTGTTCTTCGGTGCGAATTCCGATTCCCGTATCGGCAATCGAAAAACGCAGAGTAATTGTTTTCTTCGTTTCCGTTTCTTTGGCAACGCGCACGATAATTTCGCCTGTTTCGGTAAATTTTACGGCGTTTCCGATCAGGTTTGTCAAAATCTGCCGCAATCTGCCCGGATCGCCGCACAGATCAACCGCGACATCGCTGTTGACGAGCGAAGCCAGTTCGATCTGTTTCCCGGCAGCTTGTTCGGCAAACATTTCGACGACGTTTTCGACCGTATTGCGCAGGTCGAAATCAATCTTGTCAAAGCGAAGTTTGCCGGCTTCCATTTTTGAAAAATCGAGAATGTCATTGATAATCCCCAACAGAGATTCGCCGCTTTTCTTGATCGTTTCGAGATATTCGCGCTGGGTTTCATCGAGCGATGTATCGGCTAAAAGTTCGGTCATTCCGAGAACGCCGTTCATCGGCGTGCGAATTTCGTGCGACATATTAGCCAGGAATTCCGCTTTTATCCGCGCCGATTCAATCGCCGCGTTGCGGGCGTTTTTCAATTCGGTTTCCATCTGGTTGCGTTCGGTGATGTCAACGGCGTGTCCTAAAATATAAGATTCTTCTCCCGTTTTTTCGTACAGCGTATTTTTATATTCCCAGACTCTGATTTCACCGGATTTGCGCAGGACATTAAATATTCCCGAAAGCTCGCCGGTTTTCCGGATTTTTTCCAGATATTTTTCAAACCTCGGTCTGCCGGAAGGCGGAATAAATTCCGACAGATTTTTGCCGATCATCTCGTTCGGGCTGTAACCGACCGAATTTGCCGCCGCCGGATTTATGGAAAGAAGTGTGCCGTCGAGCTTGTGCGTGCAGATAAAGCCCAGACTTTTTTCGACAATATCGCGGTTATGCTGTTCGCTGATGCGAAGCTCTTCGCCCGCTCGGTGGCGTTCCATTATTTCGTATTTCAGATCGTGATTCGTCTTGACCGATTCCCGGTTTCGCCTTCGTGCTTCCTGCGTGAAATAAACCGCCACAACAAGCAGCCCGGACATTATCAGTCCTAAAATCAGCATCGCTTCATCTACCGGAGAATGCAGATTTTGAATCGTTTGAATGTTCGGAAAAATACGCGCCTTCCAGAGCGCACCGTGAGAGTTTATTTCTTCTTCCACTACCCAATGCTCGTGATTTTTCGTCAGGTCTTCGCCGTATTGAAAAACAACTTCATCCTCGTCAATTAGAACGAGCGAATAATTTTCGGCAAAATCACGCGGCAGAGCGGACTTGAATAATTCATCGGTGCGAAAAACACCGATGATAAATCCGCCGAATCTATCACCGTGATAAATCGGTGTGTAAATTATTATGCCCGAACCGCCTTGCGAGAGCGTATGTTTTCTGGTTAAAACCGTTACGCGATTGTCGCGGGCATATTCCAGAGCGATTTTTCTGTTAGTATAAGTTTTCAGATTCAGGTTTATCGCTTCTTCGTTTCCGGCTTCCGGCTCGACCCAGCGAATATGAAACGACGGATCAGCCCATTCGATTGCCTGATAACTGTCGTAATCTTTGATATAGCGGCGGGCATCGGCTTCCCACTCATCACGCGGCGTTCCCAGAGGGCGTTGCCCCCAGCGGTTTGCCATTTGTTCGAGGGTGAGAATGCGCGTGTTCAGCTCCATTTCAAGCTGTTTTTTCAAATTATGCGCTTCAACCTGAATCGTATGCTTGATATTGCTGTGTTCCTGATTGTAAAGTGCCTGCCACAAACCGAATGTGACCGTGATTGCCCCGATAGTGACCAGCGACGGCAGCCAATGCGGGGCATTTATTTTTTGACGTTTGGCTCTCGTCCACGCCAGCGCGACCAAGCCCAAACCGATAAAAACAATGCCGATTGCCGTGTGAAACGCCATTTGCGCCAGTCGTCCCCAACCGTGCGTGGTCGGAACGTCAGACCAATAGGCAAACAGGGCAATCAATCCGAGTGCCGTTATAACTGCGCCGAGTAATGCTGTAAACAAGAGCGAACCGCTTTTTGAAGTGATTTGTTTACCCAGCAGAAAGGCAATTCCGGTAAAGAAAAAACATAATGCGGCAACCGGCGACATTCTGCCCGGATAAGTATTTTCGACATTAATATAAGCCGGCATCAATAATTCATCAATGCCGAAATTTACGCCGAGAGGGTATTGAATAAAGGTGAGAAAAGAAAAAATTATTAAGATTGCACCGATTAAAAATGCCGGACTTCGTTTCATTAAACTAAAGAGAAATCCGACCCCGCACAATAAAAATCCGAGTGCTGCATTGTATTGCATCGGCAGGAAAACCGGAAGGATTTTAATCAAAGTCTCGTTACCCGTATGCCAGCCGATCAAAACCATCAGACCGATTAAAATAATAATACTGCTGATAATAAACTGTCCGGCTTTTATGGAAACAGAGTAGATTTTTTGTTTTTTGGGAAATTCCGTTTTCATTTGCGGTTTTCGATTTTACTTCTGATTAAGAAACCTTTGAATCGGTAAATCAGTTAAAGGGTTAGATTAGTGAGATTAGGGATATTAGATAAATAATAGTAAAACCCGGG
>CAYUGW010000589.1:0-3104 GCA_964444245.1 uncultured Blastocatellaceae bacterium
TAACGCCTCTGCCCGTGATTGCGATTGTTTTGCTGGCAATCTCGATGCAGTTTTTTTTGATGGGTTTATTAGCCGAAATGCTCGTCCGCACCTATCACGAATCGCAGGACAAAGCGATCTACGCCGTTCGCGAGAAAATTGGATTTGAAAATGAGTAAGAAAAGACCGAGAGTTATCGGAACAACTGAGGAAGCAATTGCTAGAGCAGAAACAGAGCTAAACTTTAAATTTCCATCTGCTTTTCGTAATTGGCTGATCCAAAATAACGGGTTAGGTTTTGAAAGTATTTCCATTTTTCCGGTTTTTGATGAACGTGATCCTCGAAAAACTTGGGATTCAATCGTCAGGAATTTTAATGAGAATTGGTTAGCTTGGCTTGAAAATTTTGAAGATGAAGGAATGTATTTTGAAAATTTGCTTCCTTTTGCAGAATTTGGAACTGGCGATTATTATTGTTTCGATTACAACGAATTTGATACTTACAAAGAAATTTCTGTTGTTCTTTGGTCGCACGAAACAGGAGAAACAGAATTTCGCGCCGAGAACTTTGAAGAATTTCTCGAAAAACTCAAACGTAGTGATTTTGATTTATATTAATGAACAATGAAAACAAAAAGATTTGAACAACTGAAAGCTAGCGTTATCGAAGCGGGTTTGATTTTGCAGGGAAAACAAAAACCTTCGCGCGAATTTCAATTTACGGTCGTCCAGCAGCCGAAAAATCTGGAAGAAATCTGGGCAATTTGTCTTGAATCGGATGACGCGAGTTTATTAATTCCGCGCAAACTTTATCTAGTCAAATTCGGCGAAAACGGCGTTTGGGTGCGCGACGAAGCCGGCGAAATGACCATCTGCGACAAGGAAGATTTTCTGCCGCTCGCTTTTACGCCCGAAGTCGAAGAACTGCTTGCAGTCGCGGCTTAATTTTATTTTTGAGAATCGCAGGACAAAACAATCTACACTGTGCGTGAAACAATCGGTTTTGATGAACAATAGGTGTTTTATGAAAATCTTTTTTATAATAATTTTGACTTTAAATTTCTCTTTAATCTGTCTTTCACAATCAATCAGCAAAACAGACGATTTCCGATTGATTCAGACAAGACCAAGTGCTTATATTACGTTTGAAAAGTTCGTAACAAGAGAACCTCGTTTCATTGGAGAAAATAAGGAAAAAATTTTACTTCGTTTTCATAACAACACTAAGTGGAACTTAAAAATTTCAACTTTGTCTTGTAAAACTCTTGAAGATGAATGTTTTGTTTTTTATGAGATAAAACTTAGAAATGAACTTAACTTTGAGGGAAATAAGTCTGATTTCCCAAGGAGAAATCGTGTAAAACATGTTGCCGCGACAAAAACTATAAATTCTGGCAAATCTTTATTATTTACTGTTCCCAGAGAAGACTTGGCTACAGGGCTGTATATTTTGTTGGAGTTTAGTTATGAATGGGAAGCAAGTGGTAACGGCGGTGATGGTTCTGGATATATTTTTCACCAAGTGCCGTTTTACTCGGAAAATTTGCCAAAAGAGAAAAATAATTAGTTGAAATGTGCGGAATAGCAGGTTGGATAAATTTAGATAATAATCGCGGCGCAAATCACAGCGAAGCCGTTTTGCACGCGATGTGCGAGCGGATGAAGCATCGCGGACCGGATTCGGAAGGTTTGTGGCTTGACGAAAGGGTTGCGCTCGGAATGCGTCGGCTTTCGATTATTGATCTGCACACGGGCGAGCAGCCTGTTTATTCGGAAGATCGGCAGATCGTCGTCGTGATGAACGGCGAGCTTTATAATTTCCGGGAAGTTCGCGCTTCCTTAGAAAAACGCGGTCATAAATTTGAAACACAGACCGACACCGAGATTTTGCCGCATTTGTACGAAGAATACGGCGAGGCGATGCTCGAACATATTAACGGAATGTTTGCGTTTGCGCTGTGGGATAAACGCAAGCAAAAACTGCTGATCGCCCGCGACAGATTCGGCGAAAAACCGCTCTATTACGGCATTTTCGACAATCAATTGATTTTCGCGTCAGAACCGAAAGTTTTACTTGAACATCCTTCGGTTAAAGCCGAAATTAATCTCGATTCGCTCCGGCAGTTTCTTTCGTTCGATTATGTTCCCGCGCCGAATTCGATTTATAAAGGCATTTCAAAACTTCCCGCTGCGCATTTTCTGAGCGTCGAAAAAGGCGAAATTAAAACGCGACGATATTGGAATCTGACCTGGGAAAAAAAAGACACGAAATCAATCGAAAGTTCCGCCGAAGAATTGCGCGAACTTCTTGCCGATGCCGTTCGGATGCGGCTTGTTTCGGATGTTCCGCTCGGAATTCTTTTATCGGGCGGCGTAGATTCTTCGACCGTGGCGGCGTTTGCCACGCAATTTTCGAGCGAAAAAGTCAAGACGTTTTCCATCGGTTTTGAAGAGGATTCTTTTGACGAATCGAAATATGCGCGGCAGGTAGCGAAACATCTCAATACGGAACATTACGAAGAAAAACTGAGCGTAGAAAAAGCTGCGGATTTGATTTCGGAAATCGGAACTTGGCTCGATGAACCGCTGTCTGACGGATCGTTATTGCCGACATTTCTGCTCTCGCGTTTTGTCCGCACACACGTTACGGTCGCGCTCGGCGGCGACGGCGGCGACGAGATTTTTGCGGGTTATCCGATGTATTTCGCACACAAGGTGGCGAATGTTTACGGCAAAATTCCCAGTGTTTTCAGAAATAATTTGATCGAACCGCTTGTTAAAAATCTGCCCGTTTCCGGTAAAAATCTATCGTTCGATTACAAGGCAAAACGTTTTGTCGCGGCTTCAAAATACGACACAGTTACGCGCCATCATTCGTGGTTCTGTTCGTTTTCGATTGATGAACATAGCAAATTATTATCAAAAGACGTTTTATCTAAAACCTCAGACGATATTTACAAAGGCGCGAAGGAACTTCTGGAAATCTGCGATGCGGCGAATGACATTGAAAAAATGCAGTTTCTCGACATCAATTTTTATATGGCGGAAGATATTTTAACCAAGGTTGACCGCGCTTCGATGGCGGTTTCTCTGGAAGTTCGCGCGCCTTTTCTCGATCCGCGCAT
>CAYUGW010000590.1:0-3098 GCA_964444245.1 uncultured Blastocatellaceae bacterium
TCCAGAAGCGAAACGGCGGATTTTCTTTGGCTTTTTTCATTATTTAAACTAAAATAATTTTTTAGTTGAGCGCGAAACCTTTATGAGTATCGGTTCAGCCGCTTAAAGAGCAAAAGGAGGAGTCAAAGAATTATCAGCTAAGCCCCGGCTGAAAACCGCTTATCTAATCTCTGTCACTCTTTAAACGAGCTGAATGCGCTATTTATACCCGAAAATGCGGGAAAAAGTCCTCATATATTTCTCAAATATTTTTCATATATTTATCTTTGGCAAATTATGGACGGACAGAACGCAAACAATTTGATCGAATTCGGCGGTTTTCGGCTCGATACGGCAAAACAGATTTTGTGGTATGAAGAATCGGTCGTCAACTTGCCGCTCAAATCCATCGAATTGCTCAGCGTGCTGATCGAAAATCGCGGCGAAGTTGTAACGAAAGACGAAATTCTCGAAAAAGTTTGGGGCGAATCATTTGTCGAAGAAAGCGTTTTAACTCAAAATATTTACCTGATCCGCAAAACGCTCAAAGAAAAAGGCGAGAAGAATCTGATCAGAAATGTGCCGCGCCGCGGTTATATTTTCGACGGCGAAATTCGCCTCGCGCCGCCGGATGAACCGGAAATGATCGCGGAAAATCCGCCGCTTATCCCGACCGAAAATGCGGAAACCGCCGCCGCCACCGTCGTCGAAAGCGAAACCGCGCCGCCGCTGCGCAATGAAAAATCATCGGCGTTTTCTCTGTTTTGGCGTTTTCGTTTTCCCGTAATAATCGGGTTGATAGTTTTTTCGAGTTTGATGATCGGCGCGGATTTTTACCTTCGCGGCGATTCACCAAGCGCGGCAAAAACCAATTTACCGCCGATCAGATTAAAAGCCGTTTCCGTGCCTTCGGCTGTAAAATCGCTGGCAATCCTGCCTCTGAAAAACGCTGACGAACGTTTTGCCGCGAGCTTTTCGGACGATCTCTCAATTCGTCTCGGCAGCTTTAATAAATTCGATGTCAAGCCTTCGGAATTTGTCAGAGACGCTCAAAAATACGACAGGGAAATAAAAACCGATTTTGTTCTGAGCGGAAAACTCGAAGCCGAAAACAATCTTTTCCGCGCCGAAATCCGTCTGCTCGACGCGAAAAACGGCGAGCAGATCCGGGCGGAAAAATTTGAATTCGATAATCTGATTCAATTGCAGGACGCAATCGCCAATCAGGTTTCAAAGGAAATTCAAAACCGCCTAACGCCCGAAGAACGCGAGCTGCTTGCCAAGCGTCTGCCGACCAATCTTGCCGCATACCAAAATTTTCGGACGGGTTATAAACTTTGGCGCAAGCGCGGCGACGGCGCGGCATATTTTCAAAAAGCGATTGATCTCGATCAAAGTTTTGCCCGCGCCTACATCGGCTTGGCAAGTCATTTAATGATGATAGACAGCAAAGCCGAAGCCGAAGAATTATTGCAGAAGGCTTTTGAACTTGATGATAATTTAGCGGAAGCGTATGCCGTTCAGGGGTTTATGAGAATTTTTCATCATCGGGATTGGAGCGGCGCGGAAAAATCTCTGAAAAACGCGCTCGAATTGGACGCGAATAATGTTAATGCGCGGCATTGGCTGGCGGTTTTTTATTCGCTCCAACGCCGTTTGGACGAAGCCGAAACGGAAATGAAAACCGCGCTCGAACTCGATCCGGCAAACCCGACTCTGCTCGGCGATCTCGGACAAATTTATTATTTCGCCGGTGACAAAGAAGCGGCACTCGATTACTGCCGACAGGCGATTGCCATCGAACCGAAGCATATATTTGCCAATCACTATATGGCAGAAATAAATAATCCGCGACCGAAAAATCAGCAGCAATTATTGGAAGAAGTAATTCAACTTGCCGATCAAGATCAATTCACACTGCCGTTTATAAATATTGATCCGCGCTTCGATCCCGTGCGCGGGAAAGATCAATTTCAAACAATCCTGCGGAAAATCAATTTGATTTCGGAGTAACGCTATTTATGCGTCAATACTTCAGGCAATTTAATCTATCGCTTTACAGGCGAATATAAACCGTTCCAAAATTTTATGAGTTATAAAAAAGTGCGTGTTTGGAAACGGATTGAAACTCGTGTAAAAACTTACCCGAATACTTGTAATTTAGTACTCCGAACGGCATTTTGAATCCGGGGAAAATGTTTATTCAGATTGGAAATTCTTGTGTTAAAATTAACTCATAATGCGAGACGAGCAAAACAATTTTGTTGATTTATTCAGCTTGATGCTTCACGCGAAAGTTGCGGAAAAATTGCGTTCAAATCCAAACGAAGTTTTGCAGATTGCCCGACAAAATCTTGATCGTTGGTTAAACAAAGAAAATCCGGCTTTGCGTGAATGGAAGGAAATTCTCGAATCAAAAACGTCCGAAGAAATCATCAAAATCATTATTCAAGATACGGATGAAGGTCAGAGACTTCGTTCTTCATCACCATTTGCGGGCGTTTTGAGCGAATCCGAACGCGACAAAATCTGGAGCGAATGTGCGAAAATCAGATCTGTTTGAGTTAGTTCGACAAATCAAAGTTATAACTTCGGATGAATTGCCGATAATTGTCGGTTCGCAAGCCGTTCATCTGGTTACAAACTTTCCGCCCGAAATTATTCAAAAATCAATCGAATGCGATTTTCTTTTTGCGAGCGGTCGCAGTGAAACGAGAGCGGAAATCAATAAAAAATTCGGCGTTTTCAGCAATTTCCAAGTCGAAAACGGTTTCTATGCAGACGCTCTAGGTTTGGCAACCGTAATTCTGCCGACAGGTTGGCGCGAAAGATTGCAGCCGTTAAAAGACGAAAACGGCGAAACCATCGCTTTAGCGGCAGAAATCCACGACATTTCAGTCAGCAAACTGATTGCCGGACGCGAAAAGGATTTTCTCTTTTTGAAGGAACTTTTTATTCGCGAATTCATTGACACAGATGTTTTTATCGAAAGAGTTTTGTTGGTAAAAGAAATGCCGCAAAATCCGGTTTTAATTCCGAGATTGGACAAGTTAAAAGACTTTCTGCCGAAAGATATATTTGCTAAATTCCATTTACTATTGAAAGAACTGAAGAATTAA
>CAYUGW010000591.1:0-3097 GCA_964444245.1 uncultured Blastocatellaceae bacterium
TTTTTCCGCTTTTTCACTTTTACGCCTTTTTCACCAATAATCAAAGTCCTAATCAAATACCATTTATGTTACAATCGCTTTATTATATAAGTTGTAATACCAATTTCATTTCAGCTGCTGATTTGGTAATTTTTTTTCAGCCGAATGCCAATCTCTTTTTATGAGCGTAGAAATTCATTCCAATAATCCGGTCGTCAAAGCAATTATTGCGGGAACTGCGCCGCAACCCGCACGAATCGCCGCCGCGCGCGGAATTTTGCCTTTGCCGCAGAATGATTTGCTCGAAATTCTGGTCGCGCTCGTGCGCGGCGATGATGCGGAATTGGCGCAGATGGCGCAGGAAACTTTTGCTTCGCAAGATACGGCACAAATCGGGGAGTTGGCTACATCCGCAGAACTTGCACCGCCGGTTTTGGCGCATTTTGTCGAAACGGATATTTTTCCGGCAAATGTTCAAGACGCGGCTCTGGCAAATTCAAAAACGCCTGCTCAATCAATTATCATATTTGCCAGAACGACCAAAAATGGTGAATTGCTCGAAGTTTTATCGCTTAATCAGCAGCTTTTAATCGCTCATCCGGCGATTATTGACGCGATTATCGCCAATCCGTACCGGACGGCAGAGGCGCAGAGACGCGCTTCGGAAATCAAAAGCGAGTTTTTTGAAAAGGAACGCGGCGCACAGCAGATCGCCGACGAGTTTCGCGCACAAGGCAAGGAAGCTGCCGCCGAATTTATCGAACAAGCCGATTTTGCCCAGAATTTGCAGGAAAAATCCGACGGTTCGCAACTTAGCATCGAAGACGCGATTTTGCTGGCACAACACATCGAAATTCCCGATGCGGAAATTGACGATTCGTGGCTTTCGCTCGAATACATCGAGGAAATGTACGAGGAAACCGAAGAGCAGCGGCAGGCAATCGTCAATAAAATTTTAGGCGAATTGAGCGCGGAAGACGACGAGATTTCCGGCGAGCGCGTTTCGATGATCCGGCGAATTTTATTAATGACAATGAAAGACCGCGTCAAACTCGCCGCCAAAGGCGACCGCGAAGCCCGCAATATTTTGATCCGCGATCCGAACCGCGTCGTTTCGCAGGCGGTTATCAATAATCCGCGCATCACCGAACAGGAAGTTGAAAAAATCGCTTCGATGCGCACCGTTCCCGCCGACGTTCTGCGCCAAATCTCTTCAAACCGCAACTGGGCGCGAAATTATTCGATTATGCACAAACTCGCGCAAAATCCACGCACTCCGATTTCAAATGCGATGACGATTCTGACGCGCATGCAGCTCAAAGACTTAAAAGCTCTCAATAAAAACCGAAATGTATCGGATGCCGTTCGCCGTCAGGCGTTCAGACTGATTGCCGCGCGCGAAGGCAGAAAGCAATAGTTGATAGTAGTCCTTTGTCCTTAGTCCTTTGTCAGTTGCTCAAGATTATTTTAAGCGAACTAATTCATAACGAAAAACAAATGACAAATGACTAAGGACTAATCTAAAGAAATTCCCCGATTCTTCCCGTTTTAATAAACGAACCCGCCATATCTGTAATCGTGTGGCTTGCCGCGCCGAGCCAGAGACCGGCGAAAACTGCCGGGAAAGCATATTCGCCGAAAGCGACGCGCACGAAAACGCCGATTTCCTGCCACGATTTTGTAAATTCGACCAGTTTCGGCAATTCGCCGCCCGAATAAAGCACATACAAAAAAGTGATAAAAAACGAAAAAATCGTGATCACGCCCATAAAATAGATGACGCGCAACAGCGTGCCGAAGACAAGCCCGTGCGACCAGCGCGAGCGGTGTTTGAAAAAAACCTTATACGGATACCACAAAAACGAAAAAATACTCCAGCGCGTGTATTGCTTGGAATGCGTGTCCAGATCGGGACCGAACATCAAGCCGCCGAACAGAAACGTCGCCGTAACGATTGCCGAAAGCACGAAATCCTGCGTCAAAATATATGTCGCCGCAAAGGTCGGCGCAGTCAAAATAAACGTAATCGCGTCGTGTGTTTTTCCTGAAGGCATTGCTTGATTTTGGATTTCGGATTTTGGATTTCGGATTTATTTCTTTTTGAGAAATTGTTTCTCGATTCGCTAAAATCAATGATAGATGTTGTGAAGCATTTTGCAAATTATCTTTGCCGAAAATTCGCAGATTGCCAAGCGAATCTGAAAAAACAGTCCAATTTTGCTACACTTTTTGTTTGGAATTATATTTGCACCATTTGAAATTTGAAATTTGAAATTTGAAATTTCTTGAGATGAAAACTTTCGGACAAAAATTAAAAACGACGCTCGAGATGATAAAGTTCGAGCATACTCTGTTTGCGCTTCCGTTTGCGTTTTTGGGCGCGGTTTTGGCGGCGGACGGTTTGCCGACCTGGTGGCAGATTCTGTGGATTACGGTTGCGATGTTCGGCGCGCGTTCCGCCGCGATGACTTTTAACCGCATCGCCGACCGCAAAATCGATGCGGAAAACCCGCGCACGGCAAACCGCGAACTGCCGAGCGGAAAACTTTCGGTTAATTTCGCGTGGGCATTTTTGATCGCTTCGATAATTTTATTTGAAATCGCCGCTTATTCATTGAATTGGCTGACATTTGCGCTTTCGCCCGTTGCACTCGCAAGCGTTCTCGGTTATTCATACGCCAAAAGATTTACGGCTTTTGCTCATTTGATTTTAGGCTGGAGTCTGGCAATTTCGCCGACTGCCGCGTGGATCGCCGTGCGCGGCGCAATTGATTCGGAAATTCCGATTCTGCTTTCGCTTCTGGTGATGATGTGGACTGCCGGATTCGATGTTTTATACGCCTGTCAGGATTTCGAATTCGACAAACAAAAAGGCTTGCGCTCGATTCCGGCGCGGTTCGGCATCAAAAATTCTCTGTGGATTGCCCGAATTTTTCATTTTCAGGCATTCGTTGTTTTGCTTCTACTTTATTTTTTAACCGGTTTGGGCTGGCTCGCACTTGTCGGCGTAATCGCTACGGGTTTATTGATGATCTATCAACACACACTCGTCAAACCGAACGATCTTTCACGAATGAACGCTGCATTTTTCACAACAAATGCTTTTGTCAGCATCATT
>CAYUGW010000592.1:0-3089 GCA_964444245.1 uncultured Blastocatellaceae bacterium
TTCTGCCCGTTTCCTTTCAAAACCGAACCCGCGCCGGAGAACTCCGAGCCGAACTCGGCGATTATCAAGCGGCAAAAAAAGAATGGCAAAAATTGGTTTTAATTTCAAGAGGCGAACCGCAGACGCATCTCGAAACGGCAACCGTTTATTGGGATTATTTTCAGTTTGATGATGCGCTGAATGTCATTAAAAACCTGCGTTTACAGATGAAAAATGATGCGCTCTACGCATTTCAAACCGGCGCGATCTATGAAGCGAAACACGATAAACTAGAAGCAATTTCCGAATACATCAAACAACTCGGCGCGGCTTCCGATGACGAGGAAATTTTATTAAATATCTCGCGGACGAAAAATCGTCTGGTGCAACTAAGTAAGCGCGGAAATTTCAATCAATTGATAAAAACCGCGTTTGAAAATGAAAAACGAAAACAAAATAAAAATTCGACTCTTATTCTAAATTACGCGCATTTTCTCGTTAAATCCGAACAGAAAAAAGAAGCATTAAATTTATTAAACAAAGAAGTTACGCAAAATAATTCGGAAGAATTTCTGAGTGAAGCAAAATTCCATTATGAAAATCTGGAAGACAAATCCGGCGAAAGAATAGTTCTGCGGCAGCTCGCGAAATTCGCCGAAAATAAGAAAAATGCGATTTCTTATCAATTGCAACTGGCTGAAGATTTCAGCGATTCGGGCGAAAAGGAAAAATCGGCGCAGGTTCTGGCGGATTTGGTCAAAAAATATCCGACAAATTACGGCGTTTTGAGCGAAGCGGACGAATTTTACTGGCGGATCGGATTTCGGGAAAAATCGCTGAAAATTTTGCAAAAAGGCATAAATCTCGGACGCGGAAAATATAAATATGTTTTCAATCGAAAACTCGCATCGCGCTTTGTTTCGATTGATCGCTTTAACGATGCAGAACAAATTTTGCTCACTCTACATGCAGAAAATAAAGGAGATACGGAAGTTTTTGACGAACTGGCGAATATCTTTGTTCGCCAAAACAAACCGGAACGCTTGCGAAAAATCGCCGCCGAAACGCTTTCTGAAGTAAAACAAAAATCGCTCGAATCCAGAGAAATGAATTACGAAATCGCCGATTGGCGCAGACGTTTGATCAATTCATTTACGCGGCTTGCCGATTATGATTCGGCAATCGGGCAGCATATCGAAATCATCAATCGCCTGCCCGATGATGAAGAAAATATCGAAAGCGCGATCAAATATGTCAGGCGTTACGGCGGCGCGGAAAAATTATCGGCTTATTACAAAAAATTAGCCGAAGACGCTTATAAAAATTATCGCTGGACGCTCGTTTTGGCGAGAATTTACGAAGCCGACAAAGATTTTGAAAAATCGGCTGAAAATTACAAACTCGCCATTCACAATCAGCCGGAAATGATCGAACTTTACGTTGCGCTCGCCGGAGTTTATGAAAAAGCGAAAAATACGGACGCCGCGATTGAAACAATTGATAAGGTTTTGGAATTAACACACGAAACGCCGAATTATCTCAAACGAAAAATCGAGATTCTGGAAAATGCCGGACTCAGAGAAGAAGCCGAAATTGTCCGCGAAAAAATGACCGGAATCAAAAGAAATGAAACAAAAAACCCATCGGAAGAATTTGCCGAAGCCGCCCGTTTGAGCGAAACCGAAAAAGCGAAAGCGGTTCAAACTTATCGCAATGCTTTCAATAAATTACGGGAAAATCCGCTTGATTCCGGGTTAAAATCCTCAGATATTATCGGTTATGCCAAAACGGTTCGACTTGAAGATTCTCTGGATAAAATTGCCGTTGATTTCTGGATTCTGCGCGAAAAATTGATCTCGGAAGTTGAAAATCCGAACGCTGAAAATGTTGGCAATGCGCGGAATCTTTTAGCAACTTTCGACGGCGCATTTCCCGAAGCAATCGGCAATATCGCCGTGCAAAACGCGACCGGAAACGAACTCGCCGCGCTATACGGGGATTTTGAAACACGCATTAAAAATCAAACGAAAACCGATAAATATCAAACTTTTGCATTGCTGCAAAATCTTATCTCGCGCTGCGGTTTTCACAAACTTGACGGAAAAATTCTGCTAGCGCGAAAAGATGAAGCATTCAGGTTAGGAAATTCCGAAAACTATCACACGCAGCTTCGCGCAGTTTTAACATTTTATGAAAAAAACGGTGATTTCGCCCGGGTTTTGGAAGTTTTAGAAACCGAATCGGGGCGCGATGAAAACCGGAATTATTTTGATTATTCGCAAAAAATCGCTGAAATCGCGCGAATTCTCGGCGATGAAGAAAAAGAATTTAACGCGCTGAAAAATTATTTTGAATTCCCGAAAAAGGAATTTTCCGTCGAAGATAATTTTGTAAATCGTTATTTTGAAATGCTTTACGCAAAAAGCGAAATTCATCAACTGATTGAAACAAACTCGCCGCATCAGATTCAGTTAATCAATTTTCTGATTGCCAAAAACGAAAAAGATGCCGCGCATCGGGCGATTGAAAACGCTTCCTTCCCAGCAATTTGGAAACAGACGAAAAATGCCGAAATTGCGCTCGCGCTTTCGGAATTTGAAAATGAAAAATCGGCTTATTTTCAAGCGGTTCTGCAATTTGCGCCGATCGGCGAACTTGTCAAACAAAACAATGAAAATCAATTAACGGGCGATGAATGGTTTAGTCTGACAAATAAATACGGCAATTGGCTGAAACTTTCTCCGAATGAAAATCACAAAAATCAGTCGGAAAAATATCTGCCCGCGATGACGGAAAATCGCCCGAAAGATGCGGTCGAGCAATATAATCTGGGCGTTTTTTATCTGCAAAACAAGGATTTTGCCAAATCGCTCGAACATCTGAAAATTGCGCAAGAGTTGAATTATTCGGATAGAAATCTTTGGTCTAATTTAGGAATTGCGTATTTTCAAAACGGCGAGCTTGAGAAAGCGGACGAAATTTGGCACAAACTAATCGCAAGCGAACAAACGACTTTGGAAGATTGCGAACTATATTTGAAAACTCTCGAAGATTACGGGCAAGCCGGAAATGCCCGAAAGAATCTTTTTCCGTTGATCGTAAAATTTATC
>CAYUGW010000593.1:0-3081 GCA_964444245.1 uncultured Blastocatellaceae bacterium
CCATTCCGCCGGCTTGGTGCGCGAGAAAGGCAATCGGATTGGCTTCGTATAAAAGCCGCAGTCTGCCGCCGGGAAAACTCTTTGTTTCGGGATAGATAAAAATTCCGCCGCGAAGCAAAGTTCGGTGAAAATCGGCGACCAGCGAACCGATAAAACGCGAGGAATAAAAATTCCCCAAACCACCCGTTTTAATATGTTTCACGAATTCGACATATTTCGGCGGAAAATAATCATTATACGCTTCATTAAACGAATAATAATCGCCCTGCGCAGGCATTCGGATATTTTCGTGCGTCATCACATATGTGCCGATCGAAGGATCGAGCGTAAACCCGTGAACGCCGTTGCCGAGGCTGTAAACAAGCACGGTCGAAGAACCGTAAACGACATATCCGGCGGCGATCTGTTTGTTTCCGGGCTGCAAAATCCAGCTTAAAGGATCATTGACATCGCCCGTTTCAGGGCGCGGAAAAATCGAAAAGGTCGTGCCGATGGTTACGGCGACATCAATATTTGAAGAACCGTCCAAAGGATCGAAAACGATGGCATAATGCGCTTCGGGCGCGGTGCTGAGAAGAATCGGATGCTCGTTTTCTTCCGACGCGAGAACGCCGACGCTGGCGCGGTCGCTCAGGCATTTGATCAAAGTTTCATCGGCATAAACATCGAGTTTTTGCTGCGTTTCGCCCTGAATATTCGTCTGACCGTTTGAACCGATAATATCCGTCAAACCGGCGCGTCGAACCTGCGCCGCGATCAATTTGCTCGCAAGAATAATTCCCGACAAAAGCCATTGCAATTCGACCGACGAATCTGATAAAGCCGCCGATTCCTGAACTATATGTTGTTGAAAGGTCGTTGCCATTTTATTGTTGATAATTTTTGAGTGAAAAAGTGAAAAGGTGAAAAAGTTTAAAAGTTCAGCTTTTTTCGCAAACAATTTTGCACAAAAATAAAATTTTTCTTAATTTTACCAAAACCTAAGTTCGACAAACACCGAAATCTTTTTCACTTTTTCACTTTTTCACCTTTTCACTTTTAACCTTATTTCTGCCCGCCCGGAGCGTTTTTATAAACATCTTCGCGCTTGTGAAAATTGTCTTCGATAACGATGTCAACGTTGCTTTTATCAATCGAAATCGGTTCGAGCAGGATTGACGGAACATCGATTTTGCCGTTATTAACGGTTCGGCTTGTTTCGACTTTTTCCTTTTTGGCAAGTGCGACCGCCGCTTCGGCACCTCTTGCGCCGAGTTTTGAGACGGATTTATAAACCGTCATCGTTTGTGTTCCGGCAAGAACTCTCTGGAGCGCGGCAAGTTCGGCATCTTGTCCCGAAACCAGAACTTTGCCGCTTAATTTCTGCGCGTTCAGAGCCTGAATCGCGCCGCCCGCCGTGCCGTCATTTGAAGTTACGACCGCCGCGACATTATTATTATTGATCGTCAGCGCATTTTCCGTGTGTTTCAGAGCTTCGTCCGCCAGCCATTCACGCGCCCATTGATCGGCGACGATTTTGATGTCGTTGCGGTCAATAAAAGGCTGTAAGACTTCCATCTGACCTTCGCGCAGAAGTTTGGCATTATTATCGGTCGGTGCGCCGCCGATCAGAATATAATTGCCCGTCGGAGATTTTTCGACCAAGTATTTCGCCTGCAATTCACCGACTTTTTTGTTGTCAAAGGAAATATACAGATCGGGTTCCGAGTTGCGCACCAGGCGGTCGTAGGAAATCACCGGAATATTCTGCCCTTTCGCCAATTCGACAATTCTTCCGGCAGCTTCCGAATTATGCGGAACCAAAACGATCACATCAACGCCTTGCGTTAAAAGGCTTTCGGCTTGTTTGATCTGCGTTTCGCTATTGCCGTCGGCGGCTTGCACGAGAACTTCCGCGCCCAATTCTTCGGCACGTTTAACAAAAGCCTCGCGGTCTTTCTGCCAGCGTTCCTGTTTTAAGGAATCCATCAGAAAACCGATGCGAATCTTGCCCGATTTGTTCTGCACCGTATTTGCCGAATTTTGCTCCGGTGCCTGAACGCAAGCCATTGCAAATATTAAACAAACGAAAATTGTGAAAATCGAAATTATGCGTAAATTTTTTATTAGCTTCATGTTTTTTTTTTGTAATTGATTAAGTCTAACCTTTTTGCATTGCCGTTCGCTTTAGCTGACGGACTTTTGAATTGCCGTCTGCTTTAGCTGACGGCTTATTTTAGCAAGTAAATTCAGGCTTTAGCCAAATCTGTAGAAAATTAAAAATTCCTTTCTGCTTTAGCTTAAGCTGTGCGGATGATTGATAATTTTTATAAATTCGGCTAAAGCCTTTAGGAAGAACTACTTTCCGTCAGCTAAAGTAGACGGCAATTCATAAAATAAAACGACAATTCATACAATCCACAGCAATTTAGAGAATCTGAAACCTTATCAATTAAATTTTTCCACCGAAATTTTAATCTACACCAAACAAAATATCCATCGTCAATTGATCGAGCCGTTCGTATTTCAAACCTTTTGACGCTAAATCTGCGCGGTCGAAATCGGTTGAAAGCAATTTTGCCGAAGATTCCGCGCTGAATTTTCCGATCAGATTTTCGCGGTTTGTCTCATTAATTTCCGACAGAATTTCCTGAATTTTCTCCGAAGCATTCCATTGCTCGGCTTTGTCTTTCAAGATCAGATAAGTGCGCATACAGCCGCGCGCAAAATCCTTGACACCTTCGTAATCTTCGGTGCGGTAGGCGTGCGCGTCGAAATGGCGCGAGCCGGAATAGCCGACATCTTCGAGAAATTTCACCAGCCAGAAAGATTGTTTCGGGCTGACCGAACCGAAGCGCAAATCCTGATCGTATCTGCCCGGATATTGATCGTTCAAGTCAATATGAAAAAGTTTTCCGGCTTCCCAAGCCTGCGCGACCGCGTGCATCATATTCAAACCCGGCATCTGTTCGTGCGCGACTTCCGGATTTACGCCGACCATTTCCTTGTGTTCCAAAGTTTCGATAAACGCCAGATAAGCGGCGGTTGTCGGAAAATAAATATCGGCTCGCGGTTCGTTCGGTTTGGCTTCGAGCGCGAATT
>CAYUGW010000594.1:0-3076 GCA_964444245.1 uncultured Blastocatellaceae bacterium
CTCTTACGCTTTATGCTGTTTGAGATTAGATAGTTAATAGTAGAAAAGCGGAAGCGGAACGAAGTCGCCAAAATTTTTTAAGATTTCATCAAAGTTTTCAAGCCAAAAAGAGCGGGCGCAGAGCTATAGCCCTTCCTGACCTGAAATCTTTTTGGAGTTATTTGATAAAATCTAACATTCATTCAAGATGAAGTTGAAAAAGATAAGTTAAAAGTATTAACAGGTTGGGAAGGGTTGCTTTGCGCCCGCCGCTCTTCATCTTTGGAGTCTTTTATGAAAAGAAAACTACCGGTAATCTTATTGATTGGCTTGATTTTAACCAGCGTTTGGCAAATTGCCGATAATATTTCGGCACAGGACAGACCTCTAACGCTGGCGGAGATTCTGACGGGATTGCAGACGCAGGAGCAAACGGCGGAAACCAGAACTCTGGCGGCGCGAAACAAATTTATCGCGCAGCGAGTGCGCCAACGCGGAGTTTCTTTTGCTTTAACCAAGGAGCGCGAAAAGGATTTGCGCGATGCCGGAGCAACTAACGAATTGATCAAAGCCATTCGCAAAAACTCGCCCGCTTTGCCGACACCAACGCCAACGCCAACTCATTATAAAAACTCTATAGGAATGGAGTTTGTTCGCATTCCTTCGGGAACATTTATGATGGGTTCTTCGCGCGCGGAAATTAACAAAGCCGTTTTTGAAACGAAAAAATATAACGAAAATGCAGAACGCGGTTGGTTTGCCGGGGAATCGCCAAAGCGCAAAGTTACCATTAAAGACGGATTTTGGCTGGGTAGGTATGAAGTTACGCAAGCCGAATGGCAAGCCATAATGGGCGACAATCCGAGCTACTTCAAAGACTGCGGCGGAAATTGTCCGGTCGAGCAGGTCAGTTGGGATGACATTCAAGTTTTCTTAAAAAGATTGAATGCGAAGAATGACGGATTTGAATATCGTCTGCCGTCGGAAGCCGAATGGGAATATGCGGCGCGAGCGGGAACGACTACGGCATTTTCATTCGGCAACAGCTTAAATTCGAATCAGGCAAATTTTTTCGGGTTTTTTCCCTACGCCTCAACAAAAGGACCAGAAATTGGTAAAACAGTAAAGGTCGGAAGTTATCAGCCGAATGCCTTCGGGCTTTACGATATGCACGGAAATGTTTGGGAATGGGTAGAGGATATTTATAGTTTGAATTATAGAAAACTGCCAACGGACGGCTCTGCAAATGTGAGCGTCGGGGATTCAAGTAGGCGGGTGCTTCGCGGCGGCGCGTGGAACGACATCGGTAGCAGTTGTCGCTCTGCCTTCCGCAACGAGGACGCTCCTGCGTCGCGCAACAGCCTCAACGGCTTTCGCATCGTTGCCCGTGCAAAGTCTCACTAGTATCCTTTAACCCTTTACACACTCATATTTTATGAGTGAGGGCAATGACACAAACAACCCTCTTGCCGCGAATGCGGCTCGAATTTATTTTAGAAATGAATAGAAAGGGAAACGTGTGGGAAGAGAAAAGCACTAATTGATAGTTAAAAACTGATAATTGATAATATTGGAAAATTCCTAAATCCTGTTAACTCTCATATTTACAGAGATTTTAGGATTATAATTATGCCGGTTTATATATGCCGAAGTTGCTTTTTATTCTGAAACTTGAATGAAGATAAAAGTCAGCGGGCGCAGATCACAATGGCATTAAGATAACGATGTGTAACAAGTAAAGAAAAGAATTTGCCCGCGAATAAACTCGAATTTAAATTTTCGTTATCCGCGT
Organism: uncultured Blastocatellaceae bacterium; assembly: GCA_964444245.1. Lineage (GTDB taxonomy): Bacteria > Acidobacteriota > Blastocatellia > Pyrinomonadales > Pyrinomonadaceae > JAHCHG01. Next base: position 1,772 of record CAYUGW010000594.1, read on the forward strand.
CATCAGCGAAAATCAGCGGCTAAATTTCCTTGAACTTAATGCCATTATGCTCTGCGCCCGCTATTTTGAAATATGCTAAAAGTCGGCTTAACAGGTTCAATTGCGGTCGGTAAAACTTTTGTTTGTGAGGTTTTAGCCGAACTCGGCGCGTTTGTGCTTGATGCGGATATGACGGCGCGGGAAGTCGTCGAGCCGAATACGAAAGGTTTAAATTTAATCATTGAAAATTTCGGCGCGGAAGTTTTGCAACCCGACGGGACGCTTGACCGTATAAGGCTCGGCGCGATTGTCTTTGCCGATGAAGAAAAGCGACAACTTCTCAACCGAATTGTGCATCCATTGGTTATCGAAAAACAGAATGACTGGCTCTCTCAAAAGGAACTCGAAAAACCTGACGGGATAGCTGTCATTGATGCGGCTTTGATGATCGAATCGGGCGGATACAAACGCTTCGACTGTTTGATTGTCGTTTGGTGCGATTCTGATATACAATTGGAAAGGCTTATTTTACGCAACAATTTATCGAAGGAAGAAGCCTTAGAACGCATTAAATCGCAAATGCCGCAGGAAGAAAAAAAGCGTTACGCGGATTTTTTGATTGATACGTCAGAAGGTTTTGAGGCAACGCGCCGGCAAACAGAAAAAGTTTTTGAGCAATTACGGCTTTTGAATTTAGAAAATAAATGAAATCACAGATGCACACAGAAGATCAACACAGATTTAACATAGGAAGAAAAAAATCCGTGTCTCTTTGTGTTTCTTTGTGGTTAATTTTTTTAGCTTTATTTCTGAGCGCGTGCAGTGAACTCGAACGACCGAAAACCGAACCTTATTACGCCGAAACCGCGCCGCCGCCGAAACAGGAATTTCGCTGGAGCAACGGGAAAACGCCGAAATCTTTTGATCCCGCGCTTGCCGCCGCGCCTCCGGAAACCGATGTCGTGCGGGCGGTTTATGAAGGTTTGACCGATACCGATTCAAAAACCCTGGAAATCGTTCCGGCAATCGCACTTAAATGGAAATCCGAAGAAGAAGACAAAATCTGGACTTTCGAGCTGCGCCGCGATGCGAAATGGTCAAACGGCGACAGCGTAACGGCGGAAGATTTCGTGCGCTCGTGGAAGCGTTTTGCGGAATCGGAAAGAAAAGATATTTCGTATCCCGATCTGCTCAATAATATCGTCGGAATAAAAATCAAGGAAAAAGAAGAAATTCCGATTGAAACCCCGCAAATTACTGACGAAACAGACATTTTGCCGAAACCTTCAACAGCACCGAATTCGCCGATTTTTAATAATCCGCCGA
>CAYUGW010000595.1:0-3067 GCA_964444245.1 uncultured Blastocatellaceae bacterium
GTCAAAGATACAACCCGCACCAAAGCCGTCGAAAGTTTCTGTCATTGTATTCATAACAACGGCGAATCTTTGGATAAATGCCTCACCGATTACAACAATGCGCCCGATGATTCTATCCAAACGCCGTAAAATCTTTCCCATACTGTTTTGAGATCAAAGGCTGAATAAAAAAAGGACGAAGCCGAAGTTTCATCCTTTAGACAGGTAATTTTACAAATAGATTTTTATCGTTTTATTTATCTTTCTCGTTTTTGATCGAAATTGTCAGATTGACGGTTATGTCCTGTTCAGCTGAAATTTCGACGTAATAATCGCCGTTTCCTGTGAGTTTTGCAGGGAGAATTTTACCTTCCTGCAAAGATTCATAGCTTTCGTAACTGCTGACATCGCCTTTGAAATCAACGATTCTAACATCAGCACCCGGAGAATCAACGGTTAGGTTTAATATCTGTCCTTTTGCCGCACCGAATCCAAGCCATTTGACCGGTTCGTTTTTATCTAACTTTACGGAAATGGTTTTACTCGTTTTTCCCTTGTCAAAAGAAACTTTTGCTGCCGAAGCTCTTTCCCACGTCAGCCATTTTTCGTTGACAAGTTTTTTGGTCATTATTTTTGGATCATCTCCGCCATTCGGCACAGTTCCGTCAATTGTATGTTCATAGACTTTGAAGGGTTTATTATTTACTACTTTGTAACCGTCGGTTTGATGAAAACAGCAGCCCGATTTGGAATGGACGTAGATCATTTTCACATCTTTTTTCACTGGTCACAGAACGCTAGTCGAAGCTATGCACTTTCAGTGCAAGACTTTAGTTGCTACACACTTCTGAAAATGATAGAAGTGAAAGCATGAATCAACAAAGACGCGGCAGCCATACAGTCAGTCGTTTGACGGTGCATATCGTTTGGACGACGAAATATCGGTATCACGTCTTAAAAGGCGAAATTCAAAAGCGATGTCGGGAATTGCTGATTCAAATATGCGATTCCGAAGACATCAAAATTTTAAGCGGAGTAGTCAGCAAAGATCATGTGCATATGCACCTGGAATATCCTCCGCGAGTGTCGATCAGCGATATGGTCAAACGGCTCAAGGGAAGAACATCTCGAAAGTTACAAGATGAGTATCCCGAGTTGAAAAAGCGATATTGGGGCAATCATTTCTGGGCAATCGGATATGGCGCGTGGTCAACCGGAAATATCACGGATGAACAAGTGCAGGAATACCTGGAACACCACCGACAGCCGTCGAACAAAGATAACGACCCGATAATTTTAGAATGAACAAGGACTTTCAGTCCACGAAAAACCTATGCACTTGCAGTGCATAGTCGTTTAGTTTTCGAAAGGAACTGTTATTGAAGGCGGAAAGCGTTTTAAGCTGATGCTGAAGATACGTCAAGATGACAGGCTTTATTTAAGCGGCGGGAGGAGCGATAGACGTGGTGATCCTGCGTCTCCGAGTTCCAGTGTAATCACAAACAGGCAGCTTATCCCTTACGAAAAACTTAATAGCTTCAAATTATATCATTGGTTGGTTGATGCTTCGGGTCCGGTGAAATATGGTGAGAAATATTTGATTCGTATAGAAGAAGAGAATTTGTTTCTCTCAGGCGGAAGGACGGAACTGGATATATTTGATGATGAAGTTGTCGCCAAAGAAGACCTCGCCGGCAGAAAAAAACGTCTCGATGCCAGAAAAACAATTGTTAGAAATAATAGAACGGAGCCGGAAAAAGGAATGACTTGGGTTTACACAAATCCGATGAACACCGTATATGAAAATTCCCAAATAAGAAATAAATATTACTGGCAAATATGCCGGACTATAAAAGATTGCGGAACGGGTGAGGTTCGATTTGGCGACAAGGCATTTCTTCGGATGACCGATTTATCGGGAGACTTTTTTTATCTTGTCGGCGGAAAAGGGCATGACGAAGCTGCCGTTTTCACACATCTAATTACTGATAATTTTGATTCAGAAAATCAAAGTAAATACTATCTATGGGAATTTGTGGAAACAGAATAGCCGTATTTGAATAATAGAAAAACCGAATTACTCCAAAAATTCCCAAACAACTCCCGGTGCGAAATTGTCGGCAACAAAATACCAACGAATATATCCCCGCTTTGCGGACTCGACACCAACGAAACTGTTTTTTTTCTTCTGCGTAAGAGAATCACGAATCAGCAGCATAATACTCGCCGAATTGCCGAACTGAGAAGAATTTGTTATTTCATTTTCTCAACCTCGATCAAACTTAAGTCGAATAGCCTTTCGCATCATAAAAATCGTAAAAATTCTCAGTTTTGACAGTGTTTTGAGCTGCGCCGGCGAAGCTTTATGGCAGAATAATAATTGGAATTTTGATTCGCAATTCGATAGTTTTTAACTTTCCGGTTCGGTTTGTTTGTCGTTTTCCTCTTCATTTTCCGTTTGAATTTTCACCTCTTCGCCCTTCGCTTTTTTTTCAACTACCGAATTGACTATGCCGCCGATCAAAATGACCAACGCGGTCAGATAAAGCCACAGCAGAAGCACGATAATCGCGCCGACCGAACCGTAAGTTTTTGAATACGAATCGAAAAATTCCAGATAAAGGCGGAATCCGAGCGATAAAATGATCCACAAAATAATCGCCGCGATCGCGCCGGGCGTGATCCAATGCCATTCCCACGGTTCGTGATTCGGCGCGAAATTATAAAGCAGCGCAAACGACAAAACCAGCGCAATGCCGACGACAGCGATTGAAAACGCCGTCAAAATAAAATACGAAGTAATCTCCAGACCGAACGGAGAAACCAGCAGATTGAGAAACTGTCCGCCGTAAAAAACGATGCCGAGCGCGAAGAAAACGAGCAGCGCGATACCGAGCGTAAGCAGCAGGGAAACCAATTTATATTTCCACCACGGGCGCGTTTCCTCCAAATCATAAACGTCATTGAGCGCGATGCGAATATTATCCACACCGGCGGATGCCGACCACAAAGCGAGCAGCACGCCGAAAGTCAGTTTGCCGCCGCCGCCTTCGGTCGTGATTTCGTTGATCGTATCCTCGATCAGAGT
>CAYUGW010000596.1:0-3067 GCA_964444245.1 uncultured Blastocatellaceae bacterium
CCGATTGCAGAGGATTAAACGATTCACGCCCGCGCGTGCGACCGTTTTCGCCTACGGGAATTTTCGGTGTGTTCAAATGCGTAAAAACTTTGACAACGCCCGCCGATTTTTCCGCTTCGGCTGCATCAATTGTCTTAATTATTCCCTTCGCAATCGAACTTTGAACAATAAAAGCGTAAACCATCTTCGGCAGAAAAAACTCAGCCGAGTATTTTGCCTGTCCCGTAACCTTTGCAAAACCGTCAACGCGGCTCATATCTTTTCCGATGTATTTTGCCATTTTTGTTATTTCCCAAAGCGTTTGGAGCGCGTGTCTTATGGTTTTTTGAAAAATAAATCCGATAATAAAAAGTCAATTTATTAGCTGGGAGCGCACGCATCCTTGCGTGCCGCGTCGTTTGAAGAACGGCGCGAAAGCCTTTATTCGCTGGAAACTTTTTTAGTGTTAAAGGTTTGTTCGTGCTATCGCACTCAGCACGCAGGGATGCGTGCGCTCCCAGCCTAAAAAAAACTTTTTTTATTACGGTTTTTATTTTTCAAAGACCATTAGGCAGAACTCTAAACTTAATCTAAATCAATTTATCGGGTGTGATCGGCAATGTGCGGACGCGCTTTCCGGTCGCGTTGAAAATTGCGTTGGCGACTGCCGCAGCAACTCCGGTGATACCGACTTCGCCGATGCCTTTCACGCCTAATTTATTGACGATCTTGTCTTCTTCGCGGATAAAAACGGTTTCCATTTCGCCGATGTCGAGATGCGCCGGAATGTGATAATCGGCAAACGAGCGCGTTGCAAAATTTCCCATCCGCGGATCGAGCAGAGCGTCTTCGTGCAGAGCCATTCCGATTCCCCAGATCGCACCGCCGATCATCTGCGAATGTGCCGTTTTCGGATTCAAAATCCGTCCGGCGGCGGTCGCGCCGACAAAACGCTCGACTCTGACCATTCCGGTTGAATCATTTACGCGGACTTCGACAAAATTGGCGTTAAAAGAATGCGACGAATAATCTGCGACATTGGCGGGCGGTTTGGCATCAACCCGCGTTTCGAATTCGTTTAATTTCGCCGCTTCCATCAATTGCAAAACGGTCGGCGGCGCAAACCAATTCAAATTCGTTTTCGCTTGTAATTCCGCCAGAATCTTTAAACAGCCTTCATAGACCGCGTTGGCAAAACTCGCCGCGCCGACCGAACCCACCGAACCCGCTGCCGGAGGCAGAATGGAATCGCCGATCTTTACGCCGATTTTACTGATCGGTAAATTAAGCGTTTCCGCCGCCGTCTGCGCGATGATCGTGTTTGTTCCCGTGCCGAGATCGGAAGCGGCAAGTTCGATGCTTGCGCTGACATCATCGCCTTTTCGCATCAGTTTGACGATTGCCGACGTATCGCGCTGGCGCGCCGGATATGTGCCGCACGCCACGCCGTAGCCGATCAGATAATTTCCCTGCCGATAGACACGCGGCTCGTGTTTGCGTTTTTCCCAGCCGAATTTTGCCGCGCCTTCCCGCAGACATTCGACGACCGAGCGCGATGACCACGCCTTTCCGTTTGAAGGATCTTTCGCGGGTTCGTTTTTGATGCGGAATTCGACCGGATCGATTTTCAGTTTAAAGGCGAGTTCATCAATCGCCGATTCGAGCGCGAAACTTCCCGGAGCTTTGCCCGGACCGCGCGTAAAGGTCGGCGAAATCACATTCAAAGGCGCGACGCGATACGTGATTTTTGCGTTCGGCACGTCATACATCAGTTTTGAAACATCGCCGCACGCTTCGACAAATTGGGAATCTATCGCGGTGTGCGTCGTCGTTTCGTGCGCGATTGCCGTCAGTTTTCCGTCTTTCGTCGCACCGAGTTTCAGATGCTGTTCATTTTTTTGGCGCAGACCGACGGAATTGACCATCATATTTCGCGTCAGAGCCAAACTTACGGGGCGTTTCGTCATTTTCGCGGCAATCGCGGCGATCACGACGTGTCCCCACGCGCCGCCCTTCGAGCCGAAACCGCCGCCGATGTGCGGCGTAATTACGCGTACGTTTTGCGGTTTCAGACCGAATGTTCCGGCAAGTGCGCCCTGCACGCCGTTGACGATCTGCGACTCGTTATAAACCGTCAATTTATCTTCGCCTTCCCAAATGGCAACGGTCGCGTGCGGAGCCATCGGCTGGTGATGCTCGATCGGCGTTTCATAAATTTCGTCAACCTTGAATTCCGCCGCCTGAAAAGCCTTGTCAAAATCGCCGCGCAGATCGTCCGGTCGCTCGGTTGAAGGGGCAGCAGATTTTTTTTCCTTTTCAAAATCAACCTTGCCCGCCGCTTTTTCGTAAGTAACCGTGACCAAATCAGCCGCGTAACGCGCCTGTTCAAAGGTTTCGGCAATAACCACGCCGATATTTTCGCCGAAATATTCGATATTCGCGTCCTGCAGGATCGCGCCGCCGCGCAAAGCCCGCGAAACCGTTACTTTCAAAGTGTTTTCGTGCGTAATGACGGCAATCACGCCCGCCGCTTTTTCGGCGGCGGACGTGTCAATATCAAGAATTTTCCCGGCAGCGGTTTCGCTCTTAAAAAGATACCCGTGCGCCGCATTCTTGACCGGAAAATCCGTCGCATAATTCGCCGTTCCGGTAACTTTCAAAAACCCGTCAATTCTACTTATCGCTTCGCCGATTGTTTTTATTTTATTGCTCATTTTTACCCCTTGAATCTTTAATCAGTAGAGCGAGCGGTAGCGAGTACCTTGGTGATTATTTAACTTGATTTTATGTAAAATGCGCTCACTACCGTTCGCTCTACTGATTTTTTGTCAATATCTCTCTTTACCCTTTAAAATTATGCCTTGCCGCCGTTCATCGCCTGCATTAAAGCTCTGGCGATCGCCCGTTGTCCGAGTTCGACCTTGAATTTATTATGTTCGAGCGGTTTTGCCGCTTTCATTTCGGCGACTGCCGCCGCTTTGAAATTCGCTTCGGTCGCTTCTTTTCCCGCCAGGAATTTTTCGGCTTCCAGCGCGCGCCAAGGTTTATGCGCCACGCCGCCCAAAGCAATTCTCGCCTGTTTGATGCG
>CAYUGW010000597.1:0-3058 GCA_964444245.1 uncultured Blastocatellaceae bacterium
CGCACATATTCGGCGTCGATCAGATCGAACGCGCAGGTTTCCGAACCGACTGCCCACGAATCTTTGTATTTTCCGAGAACGAGCGGGCGAAATCCGCGCGGATCGCGCACGGCGATCAAAGCTTCCGGCGTTAGAAAAAGCAGCGAAAACGCGCCTTCCGTATCTTTTAAAACCGTGGCGATGGCTTCGACGGCGTTTCGCGCTTCGGTTCGCGCAATCGAATGGAGAATCGTTTCCGTATCGGAAGTCGAATTAAAAATCGCGCCCTGTTTTTCGAGTTCCTTGCGTTTTTGTCCGGCAAACGGCAGATTTCCGTTGTGGCAAATCGCGATCTGCCCGTGCTGGCAGGTTACGGAAAAAGGCTGCGCCTCGCGCACCGAAGATTTTCCGGCGGTCGAATAACGCGTGTGTCCGATCGCGCTTCTGCCGGGAAGTCCTTGCAGAGTTTTTTCGTCGAAATTATCCGCGACCAAACCCATCCGGCGAATCTGGTGCAGATCTTCGCCGTCGCTCGATACAATTCCGCACGCTTCCTGCCCGCGATGCTGCAAGGCAAAAAGCCCCAATTGCGTCAGCGTCGAAGCTTCCCGATGACCGAAAACGCCGAAAATGGCGCATTCTTCTTTAAATTTGTCTGATAATAAATCCATTTCTAAATTAAATATAAATAATCTGATTTTTCATTTCATCCGCTGTGAAGTTATTTAAAGTGTTCAAAAGTCGTGCGGCAACTTCCTGTGAAGAGCGGCGCACAGAGATGATAATTCCATAATGTATTTGATTATTTGCGAAGTATTCTTGTGCTAAATCCTCATAATCCGTTCGGTTATGCGTTAAAATCGCATAACCGTTTTGTGTTGCAAAATCCAGCTGCTCTGCATCCGATTTTCCCTTTCTTCCGGCTTCGGTTACGGTCAATGCTTTAAATTCTTGCAGACGAATATATTCTGCGACCAAAACATTAACATCTTCATCCAGATAAATTTTGATAAACAAATCGCTCACAAATTTTTTACTAAAGGATGAATCAATTCGTCCGGTATCCGATTCCTTTCGATAAAATCGTCAACTTCCGCTTGATTGTCGTAATAATAGCTCATTGCCTCGAAAATCTGTGAGATCGTTAAATGCGGAAGCCCTTGAACTATTTCTTCAGGGGATAAGCCTAACCGCCAATTTTCGACAATTGCCCGCACAGACGTATTTGTTCCTTTAATAATCGGTTCGCCGCTTTTTTCTTTTTTCGTAATATAACGATATTCAACCGCTGTTTCCATACTTAAAATTTTAACACAATCCACTCGATTTAGTTGATAGCCGAAAATCCGAGAGCGTGTCCGAGCCGGTTGGCTAAAATCAAAAGATGCGCGTCGCGGATTTTATCCGAAGAGTTTAATAATTCCTCGATCCTGAAAAAAAGCAAGTCGGTTTGATGTAGGTTTTCCGCTTTTAGTTCGACGGCAAACGGATAGACGATTTCCGGCGTAACGCCCGGAGTCGGAAAATACGAACCGCCGAGTTCCCAGGTTTTATTTATCTGAGCGCGGAAATCCTTCGGAAATTTCTCGCTTAAAAATGCTTCGAGATCGAATTTATGTTCGAGCGTTTTCGGAATTCGCCACGCCGGAACGCAGATGATATTTGAACTGCCCGTAAATGTCTGCGGCGCGGGCAAATCTCTGGATTCCACGCCGACGAAAATTTCTTCCGCAGTTTTGAAAAAGGGAAGCGCCGCGACCGTGTTTTTGCTCAAATTTTTCGGCACGACATATTCAAATTCGGCTTTCGAGATTTCGTTGTTTTTTGAATCGGTTTCGATAAATTCGCTTTTTACGAGATTTAGAAAATTGTTTTCCTTTATTTCAACGGGTTCGAACGCTTCGCGTTTTTCGGGCGAAAGATTTTCGGGTTTAGAAACGGTAAAATTTTCCGGCAGAACTTGAATTATTGGTTTAACGCTCGCCCCGATCCATGCGCTTGCCGAGCGGTTTAATGAACGCAAAAGGCGATAAATGTTGATTTCGAGCCGCGCATCGAACATTCCGCCGACGTGCGACGAGCGCAGAACCTGAAGCGCGTCGAGTTCGCGCACCACGCCCGCGCTTTGAAAGCGCGTATAATTTTCGATTTCCTGCGGCTCTTTTTCCCAATCTTTGATTTTCACCAGAAAAGATTCGACCTGCTCGTCAATTCCGCCCGGCGAAGTGAAATAAATTTGCGGCTCGCTGATTTCTAAAATTTCCTCTTCGGAAAGATTGGCGCGTTCGGATAAAATTTCAAAGATCGGGCTTTGATCTTTGATCTTTGATCTTTGATCTTTGATCTTTGATTTTTGAACTAAAGCCGAAAGCGGCTCGGTCAGATAACCCGAATAGTTTGCGCGATTTAGATTTTTTTGATTAATTTGAGCATTAACAATCGGACGCGGAAAATCTTTTTTTGCCAGAACGAAAAGCTGTCCGTTTTCCGTTTCAAACCACGGCAAAAGGTCAATCGTTTGATTCGGTCGCTCGGCAAGTTCGTAGATTTGATTGGTCGTTTTATGGCGATAAGCTTTGAGTTTGAGAAAAGCCGGGAGCGCAAGCGGCTCGCTTGCATGAGCGCGTGAGCGCGAAAAAGCCTGTGCTTCCGAAACCTTTTCCGCAAGTTGCACGCCTTCATTATCGGAAACCTTATCGCCAACGATCAAAAAATTAGTCGGCGGAAATGTCAGATTATTTCCGCCGGAATCCGACAAGAAGAATTTTCCGGCAAAACGATTTTCGACGATCCAAGGGTTCCAGAGCGGCATCGAAACGACGATTCTTAAATTTTCCCGTCTAAAACTTTCTTCGAAATCCTTTTGCGAAAAATAGCAGTATTCTTCCAGAAGTTCGGGCGACCAATGATCGCGGTAATCTTTCCTGAGAACGAATTCGGCGGCGGTTTTTAAGGTGATTTCAAAGCGCACGAAATTCGGGCGCGGTGATTCGTGTTTTCGATAAAAAACGGGCGCATCGAAATTTAAACAGCTGCGAAAATCCCGCGCGAAAACTTCAAAAAGCGCGGCGGTCGAAAG
>CAYUGW010000598.1:0-3025 GCA_964444245.1 uncultured Blastocatellaceae bacterium
TGCTGATTTTTTGTATTAAATTGTTCGGCTCTTTGAAGTCGAAAATTCATCAACTCCAATGAAAGTCTGGTGCGGTTTTTAATCTTCGTTTCCTTGCTTAATTTCTCTCTCTCTTCTTTTGAAATCACCTTCAGCGGCGGAGGTTCGGCATCTTTCGGTATTTCTTGCGCCGGAGGTGAAGAAAAATCAACATCCTGAGCATATGAAACAGAAGGGAAAACAAACATTGAAACAAGCAATAAAAGAAAACAACATTTAGGTTTGAGTCGCACTGATTCGATCATTTTAAAACTGTCACGGCAACTTTTCTCTGTATTGATTTTATTTATTATTTTATTCATTTTTTCTTTCCCTTGCCTTGTTTAATAAGTCTCTGCAAGCCCGGAAGCCGCAAATTTACTTTTTCTATTTCGAGTTTGTTCTTCGCTTCGTCGGCAATTCTCAAAAACTGCTGATAATTGGCAGCCGCATCGAGATATTCTTGAAGATTATCGTGCGTAATTGCCAAAAAATAATAGGCAATTGCCAAATCCGGCTGTTTTTTCGTAATCCAGATAAACTCGGATTTTGCTTCCGCGAAACGCCCCGCTTGAAACAGAGCCGTTGCCAGATTCGTGCGCGCCGTAAAATTATCAGGAGATATTTCAAGCAATCTTTTAAAAAGAGTTATCGCATTTACGTATTGTTTCGCCGAAACTAAAGCCGCACCGAAACCGATGGCGTGATTTAAATTATTCGGTTCGGCTTCGGAAGCGCGTCGGCAATAGTTCAAAGACTTCTGCGGATTTTCAACTCTCAAAAGATTGCACAAACGTCCTAAAATTGCCGCGTTTTTTTCGTCCTTTTCAAGCTGCTTTTCCAATTCTCCGACGTTTTGTGAACTGCTTGCATTTATTTTATCACGAAATGTCAAGATTTCAGCGGTCGGATTTTTGATCGTGTCCAAAATTTTGACCGATTCTTCCAAATCGCCTTTGCTGGCATAAATTCTTGCCAGCAAAAAATTGACATTTGCCGAATCCGGCGACATTTGTTTGAGTTTGCCCGCGTCTTCGAGTGCGCTTTTATAATCGCCTTCACTCAGCGAAAGTTCGGCGCGTTCGGCTAAAGCCGATTTATCAAACGGATCAATCGAAAGGGCGCGGCTTAAACTGCCGATCGCCGATTTTTTATCGCCGAGGGCGCGTTCGAGCGCGGCGCGTGATGCCCAGATCGAAGCCGTCGGGTTGGCTTTTGTTGTTAAATATTGAACTTTTGTCAAAAGTTGTCTGAGAACTTCCGGCGCGGCTCCGGTTCTGATTCGCAAATCGGTGAGAGCCGAATAAGCCAGAAAATTTATGCCGCTCAATTGAATTGTTTTTGTCAAAATTTGTTCGGCTTCTTCAAATTTATTATTTTGAACAAGCAAAACGCCGAGGCTCGTCATCGGCAAAGTCCAGTTTTCGCGCAAATTTATCGCGCTTCGGAAGGCTTCTTCGGCTTCGACGGGGTTGCCGAGCGACAGAAGCGCATTTCCGCGCTGATATTCGGCTTCGGGAAATTCGGGGACGATCTCCAGAGCTTTTTCATATAATTTCAAAGCCGCTTCAAAATCGCCTCGTTCGTGGGCTTCCTGACCTTCATTAAAAATTTTGACCGGATCTTCTTCTTCATCGTCGCCGTCTTCCTGAGCAAAAGTCGCGGAAAATAACAACAATGAAAAAAGAACGACCAGGATTGAAACAAAGAATTTTTTCCCGCGAATTTGAAAATAATCTGCGGAAAAACGTCCGGCTTTAAAATAAAGAAAAAGAGATTTCATAAACTGAAATAAAAAATGCGAAATATTTTTACGATTTTGTCAGTAAATTATTGAACTTTTTTGTGTAAATAAGCAATAAAAAACTTGCATTTACACAAAATTATTTAATTGAAACAGTTGCGTAAATATGCACCACTAAGATAAGATTTGCAAATTAAGCTGATACTTTCCAAGAGTCACTTATTTTATGAAATTTTTCGCTCCCCGTTTTTTATAAATGACAAATTCCCGGACAAATAATAAACAAATCAAACAATTCAACAGCTCGGAAAAGGAACTGAATTTACGTGCTATGATGCGTGAAATGAAATCGGTGTTGGTTGCTTTTTCGGGCGGCGTTGACAGTTCGTATCTGGCTTTGATCGCCACTGAGGAACTCGGCAAAAACGCGCTCTGCGTTACCGGAATTTCGCCGAGCGTTTCAATTAAACAGCGCGAAGATGCGCAAAAGATCGCCGCAGATTTCGGCTTTAATTTTGAAACGATCAATACGGATGAAATGGAAAATCCCGATTATCAATCGAATCCGACCAACCGCTGTTATCACTGCAAAACCGAACTTTACGGAAAACTTGCGTTAGTGGCAAAAAACAGAGGAATCGAATTTGTCGTTGACGGATCAAATGCCGATGATTTCGGCGATTACCGTCCGGGCAGAACTGCGGCAAATGAAAAAGGCGTAAAAAGTCCGCTGATCGAAGCCGGTTTGACCAAGAAAGAAATCAGGCAGTTGAGCTTAAAACACTCTCTTCCGACCTGGGATCAGCCGGCGAGTCCGTGTCTTTCTTCGCGAATCGCATATGGCGTTCCGGTTACGATTGAAAGACTTTCAAAAGTTGAAAAGGGCGAACAACTTCTGCGGGAATTAGGTTTTAAAGAATTTCGGGTTCGCATACACGACGAACTGGCGCGGCTGGAGATCGCGCCGGATGAGATGGAGCGTGCCTTAAAACTCGATATTACAAACAAACTGGCGGAAAGTTTCCGCCGGATCGGTTTTCGCTACGTAACGCTGGATTTACACGGCTACCGAAGCGGGGCGATGAATGAAGTTTTAGAAAAGTGAGAAATGAGAAGTTAAAGTGTTGCCGAATCAAACTATTTCTATTGGTCGGCAACTTCTTTGACTTTAATAAAGTTAAAATAGTAAAAAAACTTTTCACTTTTCACTTAATTCTACTTTGTCAGATTAAATTAACTAACGAGATTTGGGTTTTAGCCCGT
>CAYUGW010000599.1:0-3013 GCA_964444245.1 uncultured Blastocatellaceae bacterium
AGTATGGCGGGAAAAATCGAAAACTGGTCGGTCGAATCGGGCGAACCGCACGGCGCATCTCTGGGCGGCGCATTGGAAATCGCCGTCGAAGAATTTTTTACGCGATATTTAATTCACGGAAGCGAGTTTTAAACGCACAACCGTTTCAATATGATGAGTTTGCGGAAATAAATCCATTGCCGTAATTTTTTCGATCTGGTAGCCGTTTGCAGTTAAAGTTTTCAAATCACGTGCCAGAATCGAAGGTTCGCACGAAACATACGAGATTTCTTTCGGTTGTATTTTTACGATATTTTCGATTGTATCCTTTTCCGTTCCGGCACGCGGCGGATCGAGCAAAACGAAATCGATTCCCTTAAATTCCTCTCCGTTTTCTTTTAAGAAATCCGCCGTGCCTTCGCGGTAAAATTCTACGTTTTCGAGCCGCGCATTTTCCGCGTTTTTTTCCGCAAAATCAACCGCCCTTTGATACGCTTCAACGCCGACGACCGTTTCGAAATTTTCCGCCAGAGGCAGCGTAAAAAGCCCGACTCCGCAATACAGATCGAGCGCGGTTTTGCCCTGAGCGCCGGAAATCGCCGCCTCGATCAGTTTTTCGATGACAAACGGATTGCCCTGAAAAAAGATATTCGCGCCGTAAAAGTATTTTTTATCGTTTAACTCAAACGCGATTTCTTCGGTCGGTTCGAGAATTTCGTCGGAAAAAATCGAAACTTTTTCTCCGGCATTTGCCGCTTCGATCTCGACGATTTCCGCATAAAAACTTTCCCAGACGATGCTTTCGCGCAGTTCGGAAAGCGTTTCGTTTAATTCGGGCGTAAGAATCGGGCAATGCGCGACATCTATGACGCGATGCGAATTTCTCTGAAAATAGCCGATTTTCCTGCGCCGCGTATCAACGTGCCATTGAGCGCGCGCGCGGTAATCGAACGGTTTCGGACTCGGAATAATTTCGATTTTTTCGGGAAAATCAATTTTAGCGAGGCGCGTCAGACAATCGCGCAGGATTTCGATTTTGGCTTCGAGCTGCGCGTTATACGGCATCTGCTGAAAATTACAACCGCCGCATTTGCCGAAATAAACGCACGGCGGCTCGCGTCTCTCCGGCGAAGGTTTTACGATTTCAACAATTTCGGCAAACGCGGTTTTGCCCTTTATTTGATAAATTTTGACGCGAAGCCGTTCGCCTTTCGCAGAAAGCGGCACAAAAACGGTTAAATTCTCGGCAAACGCCAGACCGAAGCCGTTCGGCACGATTTTTTCGATCAAAACTTCTAAAATTTCACCGTTTTTGTATTTTCTGCTCAATTAGACGTTCTCAACCTCGATTTCGATTCCGCCGACTAATTTGGCAAAAATATTATAAATCACTGCACCAATAATGCCGGCGATAAAACTCATAAGTCCGTAAAGAATAGGAGCTACAACCATCATTGTCAACCCAAATACAATACCGCCGCCGCCTGTCGCCAGACCTCTGCCTTGTCCCAATCCTATCACTAATACGCTCATCAGAATTGTCATAAGACCGTAAAGTACACCGATAATCAAACCGATCACCACGCCCATTGCCCCATACATTTTTCCTGCCGAAAGAATATCGATGCTCTTGATTCTAAGTTTGCTCATTTTTTTTCCTCTTTTTTGGATTTGAATAAAGACGAATCTATAATTGTAATTTTTGCTTAGATTTATAAATAAAATAAACTCAGACGCGGAATTTCCCGTTCATCCCGCAAACTTTTGAGAAGCATCAGCTTAAATGTGCGCTCGTAAACTTCCCTTTCCATTTTTGTTTGATATTCGGCGATTTTCTTTGATGTTTCGGTTTTTAATTTTTCGGTAACGAATGATTCCAACAAAATTTTGTCAATCGAAGCATCGAGTTTTTCAAGATTTTCTTCCAGTTTTTCAGCCGAAAGATTTTTGTTTTTCAGTTCGCTTAAACTTTTGGAAACTTTTTCCAAAACTTCCTTCAAATCGCCTGCGGCATTTTCGGCGGCGGAATCCAATACGGCGGAAATTGTTTGAAGATGTTCGGCAATCGTTTCGGCGGAAAAAAGTTCGCTTTTTGCGGAATTTTCTTTGCTTTCATTTTGCGCTTCCGGCGTTAAAATTTCCGTTTTGCCGTTTTTTCCGATTTGCGATTCGAGCCATTCGGCATATTGCGCTTCGATTTCTTCTTTGCAATATGACAGAGATTTTATCGCCCGGCGTTTGTTCGGATTTTGGTCGTAAATGTCGAAAATTTTCTCGATGCCGCGCAAAATGATAAAGAGCGGCACGCCGCGCTCTTGCCACATTTCGATCAAAGCCCAATCCAGAGGACTTAAAAGCAAATTGCGCCCGCGCCGGCGGATAAAAGTTTCTTCGATTTCGGAAAAATAATTAAAGTAGTTCAAGAAATTTTCGATTGTCGATTTGCAATTTGCGATTGTTTTGATTTGAACTTTGATCTTTGAAATTCGACTTATTCGAAAGCAAATCTAAAATCAAAAAAACAATCGCAAATCGCAAATTGAAAATCGCAAATAATTAAAATTTTATCTTCATTCGGCGCAAAGTGCGCAGGTCTTCGTCGGTCAGATCGAGTTCGATTTCTTCGTGATAATCTTCCGATTCGTGATCGATTTCCTGCAAACCAATCTCGAGTCTGAGCATTAAATTAGGCTCATAGCCGAGTCCGCGCAGGTATTCTATCGCGTCCGCCACGCGTTCGGAATTTTCGATCGCCTTATTGATCGCTTCGCCGAGTTCGCGCACGGCTCTTTGTGCATTTTTGTCGAGTTCCATTTTCTATTAGAGATGCTACGCAAGATTACCGAAATAGTCAAAAAAGAGGTGAGCGTTTTTATTCACCTCTTTTTTGACTTATTTATTCCACATTTACTTTTGTTATGGAACATATGCGGCGGGAATGGCTCTGTCGCCCGAAGAACCGAAGCCCAGAATCCCGACTCCGCCCGAAGACTGCAGAATAAACCAGGTACTATTCGACGGACGATAAACGGCA
>CAYUGW010000600.1:0-3012 GCA_964444245.1 uncultured Blastocatellaceae bacterium
AGCCGTATCTTCTGGGCGTTTCAAACGGCGCGGCTTTGGGGACGATGCTCGCTTTTGTTTTTTTCGCCTCATTTGAATTTGCGCGTCCCGTCATGGCTTTTGCGGGCGCGAGTCTGGCGACATTTGTCGTGTATCAAATGGCAAAATCACGCGCCGGAATGAGCGTCGAAAGATTGGTTTTATCGGGCGTAATTGTTACGACGTTTCTTTCTTCGATCATCGTTTTGCTGACTTCGCTGCTCGACGCGGCAAAACTTCGGAGTTTTACATTTTGGCTGCTTGGGGATTTGTCGCAAAGCACCTGGAACGGATTTTATCTGAGTTTTGCCGCCGTAATCATCGGCACAATCGTTTTATTGATGAACGCCCGCGCTTTAAATTTGATGATGATCGGCGAGCGCGATGCGTTTGATTTCGGCGTGGAAGTTAATAAAACGCGGCTGGCGGTTTTTGCAACTTCCAGTTTGTTGGTCGGAACTTCGGTTGCGGCAAGCGGTTCGGTCGGTTATGTCGGTTTGATAATTCCGCATATCGTTCGGCTCGCCATTGGCAGTGATAATCGGCTTGTCATTCCTTTTTCCGCTCTGGCAGGCGCGATTTTCGTGGTTTCCGCCGACACGCTGGCGCGGACGGCAATCGCGCCGCGCGAATTGCCGGTCGGCGCGATCACGGCTCTGATCGGTGCGCCGCTGTTTATTTACCTTTTACGAAGAAATTGATAAGGATTTTAACGCAAAGGCGCAGAGACGCAAAGGCGCAAGGATTTTTAAAATGAGTGAAAAAATAAACAAAAACTCTTAATTTTGCGCCTTTGCGCCTTCGCGTCTTTGCGTTAAAAAAATGTTAGAAGCAAAAAACATTACAATCGGTTACGGCGTTTGCGAAGTGGTGAAAGACATTTCCTTTCATTTGCGGATCGGCGAAATTCTGGCAATCGTCGGCGCGAACGGGGCGGGGAAAACGACGCTTTTGAAATCTTTGAACGGAACTTTGCCGTTGATGAAAGGCGCGATTTTGCTTGATGACAAAGATTTACAAGATTATTCGCGGCGCGAAATTGCGCGGCGCATTTCCGTCATCGCGCAGGAAAACGAAACGAAATTTCCCGTTAAGGTTTTGGATTTTGTGTTATCGGGACGCTTTGCCCACGGCGGAAATTTCGGTTGGGAAACCGAAAGGGATTTGCAGATCGCGCTGAACGCTCTGGAAATCTGCGATTTGAAAAATTACGAAAACCGCGTGATGAATCAGCTTTCCGGCGGCGAACGCCAACGTGTGATTTTAGCCCGCGCTTTAGCGACCGAAGCCGGCATTTTATTGCTCGACGAACCGACGACGAATCTCGATCTGCCGCATCAGGCGTTGCTTTTTCGGCTCGTCAAGGAAAGATGCAAACGCGGCGACGCTTCGGCGATTATCATCACGCACGATTTGAATCTGGCTTCGGAATTTGCCGATGAGATTCTGCTCTTAAAGCGCGGGCAAATGATCGCTAAGGGTGCGCCAGAACAGGTTTTAACGACAGAAAATTTACGGGAAATTTTCGACATCGGCGTTTTGCTCGACCGCCATCCGGCGAGCGGAAAGCCGAGAATTACGATGAATTATGATTTTTAATGTTTAGAGTTCGCGCTAAAGCGTAAACTCTGAACGCGGCAATTAACAGATAGACTAAAAAGCACGAGGAACGCGGCGCTAATTCCGCGACTGCCCACGCAACAGTGAAACGATTTGGGATTTGAGATTTCGGATTTGGGATTTTATTTAAATCCGAAATCTCAAATCCCAAATCGAACCAGTCTGGAACTCGGCTTTTCGGTCTTCACTTTTTATCTCATTTTGCGATGGGCAAGATCGAGGAGGAAATATGAAAATTTTAGGAAGTTTATTATTAATCAGTTTATTGACGATAGGAATTTTGGCGCAGAATCAAGGAGCAACAATTAGTGGTTTTATTAGAGATGAAGGAAAAATCATTAAGGAAAGCGAGATTTTTCTTACATTTGAAGATGGAACAATTATTACAGGCAAAACAAATTCAAAAGGTTTTTTCAAATTTGAAAATCTGAAAAACGGTGAATACGTTTTAAGCGGTCAAATACTTTGTCAGCAGTTAAAAGAAAATATAACTATTGATAATTCTGAATCCAAATCTTTAAATCTTAGTTTTAACAGTAGTGTTTGCATAAGTCAGACACAAACAAATATTACTCTCGAAGAAGAAAAAGTTTTTATTGCCGCCGGAACTTCGCAGCCGATTGCGGAAGTTTCAAAAACGGTCAATGTCATTGACGCGCAGGAAATAAAGGATCGCAACGAATTTTCGCTGACGGACGCTCTGCGCACCGTTCCGGGTTTCAGAGTTCAGCAATTGGGCGGTTTCGGGAAAACGGCGAATATCAAAACACGCGGACTGAGAAATCAGGATACGGCGATTTTGCTCGACGGCGTGCGTTTCCGCGATGCGTCTTCGATCACGGGCGACGCTTCGGCATTTTTGAGTGATTTTGTTTTTTCCGACACAGGACGCGTCGAAATTCTGCGCGGTTCGGGAAGTTCGCTCTACGGCACGAACGCCATCGGCGGAGTTATTGATTTACGGACACGCGAGCCGCGCAGCGGTTTTCACGGTTCGTTTCTCGGCGAAGGCGGCAGTTTAGGTTTGAAAAGAGTTTTGGGAAATATCTCGAACGGAACGGAAAAATTCGGTTTTACGCTCGGCATCTCGCGCACCGTTTATACGAAAGGAATTGACGGCGAAGACGACGCGCACAACACGAATGCCAACGGCAGAATTGATTTTCGCCCGACCGGAAAAACGAACATTTCCGGTAGATTTTATATCTCCGACGCTTTTGTTCGTCTTAATTCAAATCCCGACACAATCGGAACTTTGCCGCCTTCAAACCGGACGATTATCAACGCCGTTCCGCTTTCGATTGCGCAATTGAATAATTACGCGGGCGGTCAAACGATCACGAATGCGGGAAACGCCAATTTTATCCCGGATGT
>CAYUGW010000601.1:0-3009 GCA_964444245.1 uncultured Blastocatellaceae bacterium
TTTCGTGCGTAAATTACTGGTACAATCTCGAATTATCAAAAGCGGCGATTGAAACAAAGACGAATTTCTGCGATCTCGGCGGCAATAATTATGTCGTTGACGAGCAGCTCGCGTTAGATGAAGCAGCGAAAAATGCCGGAATAAATATCATTCCCGATTGCGGACTCGCGCCCGGAATGGTTTCGATCTTAGCGATGCACGGAGCGAAGCGGTTTGACGAAATAGAAGAAATTCACATCCGCGTCGGCGGTCTGCCGCAAAATCCGAAACCGCCGCTCGATTATCAATTAGTTTTCTCGGTCGAAGGCTTGATTAACGAATATATTGAAACCGCAAGAGTTATTCGTGAAGGGCGCATTACGGAAGTCGAATCAATGACCGAACTCGAATCTCTTTCGTTTGACGGTTTTCCCGCGCTCGAAGCCTTTCAGACTTCGGGCGGAACTTCGACCTTGCCCGACACATTTCTGGGGAAAATCAAAGAATTAGACTACAAAACGATTCGCTACGCCGGTCATTGCGAGAAATTTCGGGCGATGATTGATCTCGGACTTTGTTCGAGCGAAGAAATTCTTGCGGATTTCGTCAAAGTCAAACCGCGTAAGGTTTTCGGCGAGCTTCTCCAGAAAAATCTGCCGGCTGATGAACCTGATTATGTTTTAATTCGTTTAGAATTTATCGGCAAAACGGGCGGCGAAACGAAAATAATCGTTTACGACATTGTTGATAAATACGACGAAGAAACAGGTTTGAGCGCAATGATGCGAACGACCGCATTTCCGGCTTCGATCATCGCGCAAATGTCGGCACGCGGCGAGGTTGCGATGCGCGGCGCGACTCCGCAGGAACTCGCCATTGATTGCGAAAAGTTCGTCGCGGAATTGGCGCGGAGAAATATTAAAATAAGTGAAAAATGAAAAGTGAGAAGTGAACGAAAATTTGGAATAAGTTAAAAAAAAATAGACCAAAATCGCATTATGAAACGGTTTCTACGAATCTTATTAGTATCTCTCGGACTTGCCTTGATCGGCATTCTCGCGCTCGGATTAATCAATAAACACGTTCGCTCGAGTTTTTCGGAAAGAATGGGCGCTTCGCTGCGCGACATTCCGACGGAAGAACCGCCGCGCATCGCGATTGTTTTCGGTGCGCGTGTTTGGGAAAATAATCGTCTTTCCGACGCGCTTTACGACCGCGTTGTCACAGCCGTCGAACTTTATCGCGCCGGACGCGTCAAAAAAATTTTGATGAGCGGCGACAATCCGACGGGAAATTACGACGAACCGACCGCGATGAAAGAAAACGCGATAAAACTCGGCGTTCCGGCGGAAGATATTGTTCTCGATTTTGCCGGACGCAGAACTTACGATACGTGTTACCGCGCCAAAGAAATTTTCGAGGTAAAGAAAGCGATTCTCGTAACGCAGGAATTTCATCAGGCGCGCGCGCTTTATCTGTGCAACAATTTAGGCGTTGACAGCATTGGAATTACGGCAAACCGGCGGAAATATCTGCACGAAAACAATTGGGCGATGCGCGAATTTTTCGCCGTCGCAAGCGCGTGGTTCGAGATGAATTTTCTGCCGTTTGAACCGATCAAAGGCGAAAAAGAGCCGATTCAGCAATAATGATTTTTATGAAAATCACAGATTTCGATTACGATTTGCCCGAAAATCTTATCGCCCAGAATCCTCTGGAAAAACGTGCCGATTCGAGAATGCTCGTGGCAAATCGCGCCGAAAAATCTTTAGAAGACAAACATTTTTACGATTTTCCCGCGTTTTTGCGCGAAGGCGATTTGATCGTCTTAAACAACACAAAGGTTTTCCCTGCAAGGATTTTCGGAACAAGCGAAACCGGCGCGAAGATCGAACTTTTTCTGGTCAGAGAAACCGAAAACAAAACTTGGGAAACCCTCGCGCGTCCGGCGCGTAGATTAAAAACGGGAAAAAAAATCATTTTTAATGAAAATCTTTCGGCGGAAGTTTTGGAAAAAACGGAAGAAGGCAGAGTTTTAGTAAAATTCGCGGCAAACGGGGATTTTAATGCGATTTTGGACGAGATCGGGCAAACTCCGCTGCCGCCGTATATCAAGCGCGAAGATGGCAGTCTGGACAAAGACCGCGATCGTTATCAAACGGTTTTTGCCCGAAAGCGCGGAGCCATCGCCGCGCCGACCGCCGGATTGCATTTTACGCCGCAGATTCTGGAAGAAATAAAAACGCGGGGAATTTTAATTGCGGAAATCACGCTGCACGTCGGTTACGGCACTTTTGAACCCGTTCGTGTCAGCGATTTATCCGAACACACGGTTATGCCCGAACGTTGCGAAATTTCGCAAGAAACTGCAGG
This sequence comes from uncultured Blastocatellaceae bacterium, assembly GCA_964444245.1. GTDB lineage: Bacteria > Acidobacteriota > Blastocatellia > Pyrinomonadales > Pyrinomonadaceae > JAHCHG01. The sequence continues at coordinate 2,353 of CAYUGW010000601.1, forward strand.
AATCTTAAATAAAGCACGCGCCGAAAACAGAAGAATCATCGCCATCGGAACAACCACGACGCGGGCTTTGGAATCTGCTGCGCAGAAAAACGGGAAAATCGAGGCGGGCGAATTTTCGGCAAATTTGACGATTACGCCTGAATATAAATTCCGTGTAATCAGCGGACTTTTGACGAATTTTCATCTTCCGCAATCTTCTTTGCTCGTTTTGGTTTCGACCTTTGGCGGTTATAATTTTATAATGAATACTTATCGCCACGCCGTCGAATCTCGATACCGTTTTTACAGCTACGGTGATTGTATGTTTGTTTTTTAGTCTGTCGGGTCTATCGAGTCTGTCGAGTCTAGCGAGTCTGAATGACTCTTGACTCGACAGACTCGACAGACTCGACAGACTATAAAAAATATGGCAGTTTTCCAAAGAATTCGTGAATTTTTTATTCCGCCGGGATTTGTCGAGCCGGAAGTAATTATTCCTGCGCCGATGACGGAATATTCGGTTCGACCTCTGACCGAAAAACAGCTGAAAGAAGTTTTGAAATTAAATCTGCGCTGCTTTAAAGCCGGAGAAAATTACACGAAATATACCTTTTCATATCTTCTTTCCGAACCGAATACTTTGAGTTATCGCATTGTTACGCCGAACGGAAATATGGT
>CAYUGW010000602.1:0-1351 GCA_964444245.1 uncultured Blastocatellaceae bacterium
AATTTTTTGAATTAATTATCGCATCTCCTCTTTCATTAAAGCCTTCAATTATTTCGCCTGTTCCGGCTGAAACTGCTCGGATTGCTCGCGCCGCTTTCCCAAAAGGAAACTTATATCTGTCAATACGTAATGAATTCGACACTTTATTCGAGGATGCTGATTTTACCGCACTTTATCCGAAACGAGGGCAACCCGCTTTTTCTCCCTGGCGTTTGGCATTGATCACCATTATGCAATTTTTGGAGAACTTATCGGACCGTCAAGCGGCGGAAGCTGTTCGTTCGCGAATTGACTGGAAATATGCCCTCGGTTTGGAACTGACCGATGCGGGCTTTGATTATTCGGTGCTGAGCGGCTTTCGTGCAAGGTTGATTGCTTGTGATAAACAAACCTTGATGTTTGACCGACTGCTCGAAAAGTTACGGTCAAGAAGAACGCGGCAAACAACGAACTGATTCAACCCATGTTCTGGCATCGATTCGTGTTATGAATTGACTTGAAGTCGTGGTTGAAACAATGCGCGCTGTTTTGAATGAATTGGCTGTTCTGGCGCCCGTTTGGCTCAGATCGATCGCATTGCCTGAATGGAAAACGCGGTACAGCTTCAGGGCTGAACAAAGCCGTCTTCCATTAGGTGAAAAAGCGCGCGCCGAATACGGAGAAAAGATCGGTCGAGACGGTGCTCATTTACTGAAATTAATCGAAACCGAGCAGCCGCAACTGGTTGATATTGAAATTGTCGAAACTTTGCGCAAAATCTGGAAAGTTCATTACCTGTATGATGAAGATGATGAGCTGCGCTGGCGCACCGCGAATCAATTGCCGAAAGCGGCGGAAGTTATCGAAACGCCTTACGATACTGAGGCTAAGCACAGCAACAAGCGCGGGCTTTTGTGGACAGGTTATAAAGTTCATCTAACCGAGACCTGCGATGACCTATTACCGCGATTAATTACGAATGTTCGGACAACGGTCGCCACCGAGCAGGATGTCAAGGCAACCGATTTGATTGAGAAAGCATTAAACCGGAAAAATCTGCTGCCTTCGCAGCATCTGGTGGATGCCGGTTATGTTAGCGCCGAATTGATTCTTGCCAGTCGCGAAAACTACGATGTCGAACTGTTCGGACCGACGCGTCTGAATCCGAGTTGGCAGGCTCGCACAGGCGGGTATGATGTTACAAAGTTTAAGATAGATTGGGATCAAAAAACGGTCATTTGCCCAGAGGGGAATAGGAGCAGTTACTGGCATGAATATGAAATAAAAAAACCTGCTCTCAGACAGGTCGTAACTGTTAAATTCAAACCGCAGGATTGTCGTGATTGTCGGAGTCGAATAAAGTGTGTCCGCA
>CAYUGW010000602.1:1361-3009 GCA_964444245.1 uncultured Blastocatellaceae bacterium
CTTATTATTACCAGCAAGAGATTTACATCAAGCATTGGAAAAAACAAGAAACATACTGTCGAGCGAAGAAGGAAAAGTGCAATACAAGCGGCGAGCCGGGATTGAAGGCACTATTTCGCAGGCTGTTCGGCGCGGCTCGATGCGCCGTTCAAGATATCGGGGTTTGCAGAAAACGCATCTTCAGGAAGTCGCTGTTGCAACGGGCATTAATATTTTGCGAACAATCAACTTTCTAGAGAATCAATCAATCGCCAAAACGAGAGTTTCAAGATTTGCACGTTTGATGAATTGAATTCGGCAACAGTATCGTGTAGTTTGTGAGACCTATCAAAAAGCTTGTCTCAAATTATGTCTCATTTCATAATTCTTATAAAGTCTTATAGGAAAAGATCCTCTTTTATCAAAAATCAAACTTTATGATATTTATGCGACGGGTATATAAACTCTCCGATAACGTCATCAATTTGCTCAATCCGGTAAGAAGTACAAAAAGGATTCGATACCGCAGATTAAAAAGAATTTCCCAAACCGGGAAACTAACAAAAGAGATGTTGCTAAGTTTTTAACTTTTTCGGATAAATTGCAATTTTCTATAAACAACCTCAAGCCCTGCTTTTACAATGGTTTATAGAATAATTTAATCAGTCAGCCGGAAGAACTTTGAAGAATAAACGAAAAAGATTGCAAAAAAATCTTGACACTTGAAATTTCTCTGTGCTACTGTCTTTTTCAACCGACAACGATAAAAGAAAAAAGTATTTGTTTGGGGAAGCATTTCTGAAAGAAAAAAAATACTTTTTTTGTAAAAGAATAAAGACCAAAGTTTTATAGGGAAACGAGAACAAATTTTTAGTTTGTAATGGAAGTTTATCAATAAACTTTTACGATCTTTTTACCAGAAAAATTTATCTTAGATTGGGACTTTTATTATGTGCAAGCAAAGTTTCTGCTGCTTCACATCTTAAAAACCAACACAGCTAACTATTTTATTTGATGTCTGATAATTTTTACAATTTAATAAAAATAAGCCGGGAATCTTTTTACGGATTTCAGGTTTCGGTGATTTGTAAGCAGAGGAGTTTGCAAATAATCGAAAAAATAAAAGTTTTAAGGAAAAGCTGATCGTCCTGAGTATTTGAGGATAATCGGCTTTTTTTGTGTCGTCGGTTACTAATCAAGGGGTTGGAAATAAATTAAAGCCAAGAAATATAAGAAAAAAGTTCTTTGATGAAATAAAGATATTTGATTTTATTAAGATTTGCCGCTTTTTCTGCCCTTATAAAAACAGAAAAAGCCGGAATGATAACGCCAATTATCAATCCGGCAGGATCGGCTAATTTTTTGAACAGAATCGGTTCAAAAGATGCTTACCCCATTCAAGTTTGCATCTTAAACCTTCCGTTCATAAAAATCAATCCGATTTAAACATTCAAACCATAAGCCGGAGGTGTATTTCCACTTCTTCGGATAAGGGTTGATGTCTGTTTAACAGCCAGAAGAGAAATAATTAAAAAAATTATGTCGAAAAAGAAAAAAAGAAATGCGCTCAAAGCCGATGCTCCGACCGAAACCGGGTTATCAGAAGATATTGAAAATTCTGAAATCAGGGAAACAACGAACGAATCAACCGGAATTATCCGGAAACTGA
>CAYUGW010000603.1:0-3005 GCA_964444245.1 uncultured Blastocatellaceae bacterium
AAATACCAACTTTCATTTGCCGAACAAATAATCGGCGCAATTCGCGGACTTTTTTGATAATGAAGCCGTGCGGGAATTTCCGATTTTTTCCAGCAGCGCGCATTTTTAATCGGTTTCAGATTATCGAGAATTGTGTCTTCTTCGCCGTCTTTCGGAAAAATCTGCACGATTTCGCCCGTCCAGAGAATTCTTTCGGTTTTTTCAAGATCAAAATAATCTTCCAAATTCACTGAATTTTCAGGCTTGACGGTTGCCATTCCGTGATCGGAAGTTATTATCAGATTTACTTTTTTATCAATATTGCGTTTCTTTAAACCTTCAACCAGACGTTTTAGATCGCCGTCAACTTTTTTAACGGCATTTTTCAATTCTTCCGAATCAGGTGAAAAATCGTGTCCGGCATCATCCGTATCGCTGAAATAAAGCGTGTAAATCGTCGGTCGCTGCGAGGCAGGCAGATCGAGCCAGCTTAAAATCGTATCAACCCGCGTTTCATTCGGGATTTCTCCATCATAAGTTTTCCAAAAAGTCGGGCGAACACCTTTGATTTCGGCTTCGGTTCCGGGAAAGAAAAACGCTCCGGCGCGTTGTCCTTGTTTTTCCGCCGTAACCCAGATCGGTTCGCCGAGCCACCATCGCGAATTCTGCACTTCTTCACGTTTTCCGAGCGAGAAAACCGTACCGAAATCAAAAATATTATTCTCGATTATGCCGTGATTTTCCGGATAAAGTCCGGTGGCGACCGAATAATGATTGGGAAAGGTCTTGGTCGGAAACGAGGGAATCATCCATTTGGCGCGAACACCGTTTTTTGCCAGTTTTTGTAAAGTCGGCGGTTTAAATTTATCGAGATAATCATACCTGAAACCGTCGAGCGAAATTAAAATAACGGTCGGTTCGAGGTCTTTGATTTTTTTTACCTGCGCCGCCGTAGTAAGATTCAAGGAAAAAAGCAGTACGGCAATAAAAATAAAACTGAGTTTTGATTTCATAAATTTAAAGATACCGTTTCGATGTTACAAAAACAAAACAGAGCGTTTGTTTTTCATAAACGCTCTGTTTTGTTTGATTTGAAGTTAAACGGTAAATTTCAAGCCTCGCCGTTGACGGATAGATCATAAAAGGTTGAGCTTGAGAGATTGATCTTCAAATTAAAATAACAACTGCCGCCGTCTTTTACGGAAACGATTTCTTTTTTCCAGTCGGTTTCGAAAGCGTTGCAAAAGGCATTGACCCAAACCTCTTTTTCGTTATCCCTGTTAAAAACCGCAACATATTGATATTTATATTCGGATAAATCTTTTATCTGCCGGGATTCTTTTTGTTTTGAATTATTTTTCTTAACGGCTTGATTTACCAGCTTTTCGATCTGCGCCAAGTCGTCCGGTGTTAAATCGGCGGGAGTTGAAAATTTGAAAATCCATTTGTGATAGGATGAATCATATTTAAGGACGCTGTGTTTCGGCGAAACCGGTTTACTTTTATTTTGATATTTCGCCTCGAGTTCATTAATTGCATTGGCAACATCTTTATAGCGTTCCAGATTTACGTAGGAAAGCGGAGCGTTTGCGCCATATGAAACATTGTAAAACTTATCTCCGGCTTTTAATGAAACGCCTTCCGAACCGGCATCGTAGGTGATCGTTTTATTTTCTTCGTTTTTGATCAGATCGAATTTGTTTTCAACAAAGATTTGATAAAGTTCGATCTTTTCCTCTTCGGTGATTTTCGCCGTCCAGGTATTTTTTTCCCTTTTTACGCTGGTTTCCTCGACCGTCAGATCGAGTTCTTTTATCTTGATCATCTTGGCATACGGCGATATTCCGCCGTTTTCGCTAAAAGACATTTCCGTATTTTCAGGCATTTCCCTCGGCAGTTCGGATTTTTGCAGGGAAAGGAAAAAACAATCGCTAAAATTGAAGATCATAGAAAATACGATGATATGAAAGATAAATAGTTTTAAGTTCATTTCTAAAATTCCGGATAAGCTGAAAAATTTAATCTCAGTTTATGGAATGAAGATCAAAGAAAAATTTGCATAAATAAATTAACAAGTAGTTTACAAAGCGTCGGATTCATCTGTTGAAACGGACAATTTAAGCAGATTTTTCAATAATTTACTGCAATTATCTAAAAGTCAAAAAAAAAGCGCAGATAAATGAGATAAATCGCGTTTCTTTTTAACAAGACACAACAAAAATTTTTAATTGTTAAGCAGGCGGTTTTTGACCGCTGTTGCTCGATTAAATTGAGATCGGCGGTCAAAGACCGCCTGCTTAACGGTCAAATTTTTGATTAATGTAGATATCGAAAAAGGAATTTATTTTAATTTTTTATCCTCAAGGTTTCAAGCGATAAAGCATACGCGGAAATGGGATTGTTTCGCGGACGTGTTCGATGCCGCACATCCAGGCGGTGGCGCGTTCGATGCCCATGCCGAAACCGGCGTGTGGAACTGCGCCGAATCTTCGCAGATCGAGATACCATTCGAAGGATTCCTTCGGCAGATTGTGCGCTTCGATCTGCTGTTCGAGAAATTCGAGATCGAAGGCGCGTTCGCCGCCGCCGATGATTTCGCCGTAGCCTTCGGGCGCGAGCAGGTCTGCGCCTAAAGCTAATTCCGGTCGCGTCCGGTCGCGTTCAAAATAAAACGCTTTGATCGCGGCAGGGAAATGATGCACGAAAACCGGCGCATCGAATTGTTTGGAAATATATGTTTCGTCCGGCGCACCGAAATCGCCGCCCCATTCGAAATCGTTTTCGAGTTCGCCTTTTTCAAAACCTTGTTTGAGGAGTTTTACCGCGTCATCGTAATGAACACGCGGAAAATCTTCGGCAAGAATTGCTTCGAGTTTGGAAATGTCGCGTTCTAAAACGGTCAAATCTTCGCGTCTTTCCGCAAGAACTTTCTCGACAATAAATTTAATTAATTTTTCGCCCCAATTCATCACATCGTCCAATTGCGCGTAAGCCATTTCCGGTTCGACCATCCAGAATTCCGTCAG
>CAYUGW010000604.1:0-2993 GCA_964444245.1 uncultured Blastocatellaceae bacterium
GCGGTCGGCGATTCGATCATCGTTTATGGCACGGGAATTAATAACGGCGTTGACTACATTAAAGCGGGCGACAAAAAAGGGCGCGGAATTCCGAACGGCGAACGCTTTTCGGCGATGCATTTTGCAGTCGTCAAAGATAAAATTTTTCTGCTCGATCAGCGCAATTTTTCCTATCACGTTTTCGATACGGCGACCGGAAAAATGACCGACATTCCGAATTTGAAAAATCGCGGCGCGAGTCCGTTGATCGCCGACGGCGATTATGTTCTGGCGATTACGATGAACGAAGCGGCAAACCGTAATCAATTCACGATTTTCGATCTGAGCGGCGCAACGCCCAACGTTACGCTCGATCAACCCGTCTGGCAAGGCGCGATTCGGATTCAGCAAGTCGCCTTTGACGCTTCGAGCGGTTATTTGGCGGTCAGCACCGGCGATCAGATTGCGAGCGTTTTGTTTAAATCAGGCGACACCGAACCCGTGCCGCACAATCTTAAGGACAAAGGCGGCGTAAATATCGAACCGATGGCGGTCAACGGCGACAAGGCTTATTATTTCAGCGCGGAAAGCGGCGTGCGAAATTTAATGGAACTGAATTTGTCGAGCGGCGCGACTCGAAAACTCGGCGTAAATCCGGCTTCGACCGCCGTTGCCGCACGCGGCGGAACGCTTGCCTATTTTGCCAATCGCGATGCCAAAGACCGCAACGGAACGGAAGCGCGTCTGGTCGTGATGAAAAAAGGCGGTCAGCCGGCGGTCGTCGTGCCGACCGATAAATTTGTTGACGGCAGCACGAAAAACAACGGTTTGCACGGTTTCGGCAACAGAATTGCGATCACGCCGGACGGAGCGCGTGTTTTTATTTCGGGCAAAGATTCAATCGGCAGAACCGAACGTCTGCAAATGTTTGACGGGAAAACAATCCGCCTTTTTCCCGATACTTCCGTCAAACCCGCATTTCTGCAGGCTTCGGACGTTGCGGCAAATGCCTCGTTCGCCGCTTTCAAAGTCGGCACAGACGCAAAAACGGAGCTTGCGTATATTCGTTTGAAATAGTTTAGGGTAAAGCATTTAGGCGTGAATATACGAAAAATCACGCCTAATTGTATATCTTGGAACAAAAAACGGAAGATGATATGAGTAAAAACCTTTTGATCGGATGCGGCACAACAATTGTGGTAATCGTGCTGATTTTCGGCTTTTGCGCCGGATTAGCCTATTGGTTTATCTCGCCTCATATCATCAGCGGGTTTTACCTGCGCGACGGCAAAGTCTTTTACAGCGAGGGAATTATCGGCGGTAAATTCCTGATTAGATCCAAACATTTGCACGAATTGACCGAAGCCGATTATGCGAGTTTTAAAATTCTCGAACGCGGCTTTGCGAAGGATAAAAACACCGCTTATTTTAAGACTAGTAAAATTTTGAACAGTCATCCGGCGAGTTTTAAGATCATTAAAGGTTTTTACGCCGCCGATCAAAGAAGCGTTTATCATAAATACAGGAAAATCAGTGATTCGCCTCAAAATTTCCGAATCGTCGCGCAACTCAAAAACACGGATTTACATGATTTATATGCAACCGACGGCGAGAAGGTTTTTCGGGACGGTCTGCCGTTTTTCCCGGACAAGATTGATGCGGCGACGTTTGAAAATATCAATCAGACCAGATATTTCCGCGACAAAAACAATGTCTATCTGCCCAAAAAGCTGATCGAAGGCGCAGACCCGCAAACCTTTCGGGTGTTGCCCGGCTTTGAAGATAATTATGCCGTTGACCGCGTAAATGTTTATTACGACGGGCAATTGGTCGAGGGATGCGATGTGAAAACTCACCAGATCATTGACCGTTACCGCCACCGCGACCACCTAGCCGTTTATGTCAGAACGAAAAAGATCAGCGACGATCCCGAAAATTTTTCGGTTCTGTCAAAAGACGGTTCGGAAGGCTACACAAAAGACGGAAAAAATGTCTATTGGAATGCGCAAAAAGTCAGCGAAGACGCGGCGAATTTCGAGATTTTCCCCGCGAAATACGGCAAAGGTTTTGCCCGCGATTCAAAATTCGTTTATTGGTGCGCCGACAGAATGGACGAGATTGATGCGGAAAGTTTTAAATATCTCAATGAACATTATGTAAAGGACAAAAATAATGTCTATTTTGTTTTCGGTTCGGGCGCAAAACCGCGGTTAATAAAAAACGCCGATGCCGCAACGTTTGAAATTTACGCGGGCGGAAAACAGCTCGATGCCAGAGATAAAAACACTTATTATTATCGCGGTTATCCGAAAAGAAAATAGAACAAGAGCAATTTACACAATCCGGTTTTTCAAGGCTTTGGCGACGGCTTCCGATTTTGAATGAACCTGCAATTTTTCATAAATATGCCGGATATGAAAGGAAATCGTGTTGATGCTCAAACCGAGTTCGGCGGCGGATGTTTTATAATTATGCCCGTCAACGAGCATTTTTAAGATGCGTGTTTCGTGCGGCGTTAGATCATAATCAACCTGTTTCGGCGGCGGACTTTGCCGGAAAAGTTCCATCACGCGCCGCGCAATTTCCGGCGACATCGGCGCACCGCCGTTTAAAACTTCTTTTAATGAAGCGATTAATTTATTGGTCGAGGCGTTTTTTAATAAATAACCGCTTGCTCCGGCGCAAACCGCTTCGATAATGCGCTCATCATCGTCGTAAATCGAAAGCATCAACACGGGCAAATTCGGATAGCGTGTCTTTAAAATTTTGATGCCTTCGATGCCGCTCATTCCCGGCAGACCGATGTCGGAAAGCAGTATATCCGGCATATTCGCAGAAATATTTTCCAGACATTCTTCCATCGAGCGATATGCCGCCGCACAGACAAAACCATCCGCGCCGCTCACAAGGCGCGCCAATCCCAGACGCGTTTCGCGCCGATCTTCGACGATGCTCACGCGAATCGTTTTCGCCGTTTGTTTTGAATCGTTTTTGTTTTCTAAAGTCATTTTTTT
>CAYUGW010000605.1:0-2993 GCA_964444245.1 uncultured Blastocatellaceae bacterium
TATTTTCTTTCATTGTTTTTCTCCCTTCGTCGGTATTATCCGCATCAGGTTTTTAGGGTAATGTTCCGCGACGGAAACAACTCTCAGCATCAAATATGCTCCCCTGAAAACTTTTGCTTGTTTTATATTCTTTAATAAAACGTCTAAAATCTCAATTGTGAATGAAGAATTAGATGGTATTGAATCAATTAATGGGCAAATCAAGTCACTAAAAGATAAATTTCGCCGACATCAGCGAAACTTGTCTTTCAGCGAAAAAATGGAAATCGCCTTCTCTCTCGCCAAACGCGACCAAACCATCCGCCGTGCCGTTCTCTTACCTAAAAAAACAAAAGACGAAAAAGTCAAATAATCTTTTTCGTCGGTATTATCCGCATCAGGTTTTTAGCGTCTTGTTCAAATTGAGTAACTCTCAGCATTTCGCTCCGCTGAAAACTTTTGCTTCATAACAATTTAATCAGATATTCATACCATAAAATAAATATTCAACATGTCGCATTACAGTAACCATCTTTTTATGTTTATCCCAATACATTATTGAAACTTTTCCATCTTCCGAAGCGACAATTGCAAAAATATCTTTTTCTCGTTGGTCAAAAACAAATTTTGCCGTTGATTGATGTCTCATTCCACCCAAACCCGAAAGTTCTATTTCATGCTCTTCAAAGTTTTCAAATGGTTCTTTAATCCAGACTTTTTCCAATTTAGAATCTTTATTTTCTTCCTTTGACCTATTAACTTCAATTTTTGCTCCAAAACCTAAAATTCCAAAATTCCTATTAATTAATGGGTAGTGCCTCAAATTAAGTCTTCGGCATACGAAGCGGCGTTTTGCCAATTATTGGCAAAACGCCTTTTTTGTTTATTTACTAATAAAGCTGTTTTAAAACTCAATAATTTGCCTACGAAACAGACGAATCAGACGAAAAAAAAGAAAAAATTATCTCATTTTTGACAGTCTATTTCGTGAATTTAGTGTGTGCGCGTAGGCAAAAAAATAGTTTTAAAACAGCTTCTAAATGAAAATTTTAAAATTCGTTAAGTGAGTATGAGTATTTGAATAATACGGACACGATTGTATTAAAGTAAATCATTCGGGGCGATTATTCTTTCCTCTAAAAACCCCGGCACAGCTATGTTACCAGATGTTTAAGCGGAAAGGCTTTTTCGGTATGGCATTTGCGTAATTTATAAACTATAACGATTTTGTGCGGAGATGATTATCAAAATGGCGAGAGGCGATAAAGACAAATATACGGATAAACAAAAAAGACAGGCGGAGCATATCGAGGAAAGCTATTTGGAAAAAGGCGTTTCGGAAAAGGAAGCTGAAAAACGCGCCTGGGCGACCGTTAATAAAGAATCCGGCGGCGGCAAAAAAAGCGGTTCCGGGCGAAAGAAAAACAATTTATAAACATAAGGGAGGTTTATTGTAATGAACAAAATTATAGGAATTTTAGGCGGCATCGGAATCGGTGCGGCGGTGATGTATTTATTAGACCCGAAGGACGGAAACAGGCGACGGGCTTTGATTCGGGATAAGGCTTTTAGTTTGAGTAATAAAGCGCAACAAACCGTAAAAGGTAAAGCGGAAGATTTGAAAAACCGTACGCAGGGGCTGCTTCACGAAACTAAATCGATGCTTACCGAAAAAGGAGAAAGTTCCGGTAAAAATCAAAACGCAACAGAACTGGCGGCGTAAAATCATCGGATCGAACAAGCGGCAGGGAATTTCATTCACGAGTTTCTGCCGTTTTTTCTTAGGTAAAATTATGAGAAACAAAAAATTTTTACAAAAATTAGCAGAGTTTGAATCAACCGGCACACCGTTCATTTCCGTTTATTTAAATACCGAACCGAATGAAAACGGAAAACATATTTTTGAAGTTTTTCTTAAAAAACAGCTCAGCGAACACGCGGATAAATACGAACTCAGGACGAAAGAACGGGAAAGTTTCGACCGCGATGCGGAGCGGATTAATAAATATCTCGAAGACTTGCGCCCTTCGGTGCGCGGCGTAGCGATTTTTGCTTGCAGCGGGGCGGACGAATTTTTTAACGCAATCGAATTCGATGTGCCGTTTGAAGAAAATAATTTTTTCGTTTTCGACAAACCTCATATTTACCCGTTGGTTCGTCTTTATGATCAGAATCCGGTTTATACGGTCGTGTTGGCGGATACGAATGCGGCGCATATTTATGTGTTCGGGCGCGGACGCGTATTGGATAAGGAAGAAATCGAAAACACGAAAACCAATCGGACGGAAGTCGGCGGCTGGTCGCAGATGCGTTTTCAACGCCATATCGAAAATTATCATTTGCATCACGCCAAAGAAATTGTCGAAGAACTGGCAAAAATCGTTCGGGATGAACAAATTAATAAAATCGTTCTCGCCGGCGACGAAACTGCGATCATTCCGCTTCTTCGTGAGCAGATGCCGCAGGAACTCGATGAAAAAATCGCCGGAGTTCTGCGGCTCAATGTCAATACGCCGGAACACGAGCTTTTGGGTGAAGCCGAAAAAGTGATTCGTCAGCACGATACCTTGCAGGACAAGGAAAAAATCGACCGGTTATTCGAAGAAAATTACGACGGCGGTTTAGCGGTCGTCGGCGTTGAAAAAACTCTCGCCGCGCTTTCCAACGGGCAGGTTCAGGAACTTTTCCTGAGTGCCGATTTCGACAAGATAAAATACAACAAAAAAAAGGTCGAAGAAGTGTTGGAAAACTACGCGCCCGGAGAAGACGCGCCGCCGCCGGACGTCAAAAATTCGGGAATGCTCGTCGATGAACTCATCCGCAAGGGTTTGAATTCGGCGGATAATATCAGGTTTATCGAAGACGAAAATCTGCTGAAAAACGCGGGCGGCGCCGGTGCTTTGCTGCGCTTTCGAATGGAATCTTCGGCAGCTTCCGGCGGCGATTAATTGTTAATTGCAAGTAAGTAGAGCGTAAATTAAATTTTAAGGCGTTTGAAAAAAGTTTGGAGTCCC
>CAYUGW010000606.1:0-2991 GCA_964444245.1 uncultured Blastocatellaceae bacterium
CGAAAACCAAATGGGTAAATGTGTGTCCGTCATATTTGCAAAGGTGCGATTCGACAAGTTCGCACGTGCCGAAGGCTTTTTTCAAAGGTATCAAAACGCCTTCGCGCAAACTCGCGTATTGCGGCGACGAAAGATCTATTTCTACGGGTTCTTCCGTTAATTTATAATTGACGGCGCAGTTTTGATGATCGCCCAGAGCGATTTTTTGAAAATGAACTGATTGCGTATTTTCAGTTATTCCGGCAATCTCAGGCGTAACGGTCGAATTCGGGTTTTGAAAAAACCAGACTCCGAAAACCGCAATTATCAGAAAACTCGCCGCCACCGCCGCCATTGAGAAACCGTTAAAAAATGAATTTCTCAGAGGCTTTTCCGGCAAAATGCTCTGTTTTAGAGAGTTTTGCAGATTGGCTTTAAACTTTTCGCAAATTTTCAGTTCACCGCAATTTCGCACGGCAGACCGAAATTTGGCGCGAAAAACGCGGCGGTCTTCCGTAACAGTCCGGCAATTTGCGCATTGTTCGAGATGACGCAAAACCTCATGATTGGTTTCGGTCAAAAGTTCATCACATAAAAATGAGTCAATTAATTCGCGGAAATCCTGACATTTCATATAGATTTCCCTCCTTTTCGTTTTACTTTGATTGCTTCTTCCCGTTGGATGCCGTAATTCCGGGCGTAAACCGCTAATTCACCGCGCAGAACCTTGCGTCCGCGATGAAGCCGCGACATTACCGTTCCGATCGGAACATCAAGAAGTGCGGAAATTTCCTTGTAAGAAAATCCCTCGACATCGCACAGCAAAACAATTTCCCTGAACAATTCCGGCACTTTTTCGAGTGCCGCCAAAACATCTTCATCCGTAATTTGCTGCGGAATCGGGGCTTCAAACGGAATTGTCGAGGCAATTTGTTCTTCGGTATCGGCAACCAGTTTCAAGTTTGTTTGTTTTCTAAGTTGTTTATAATGCGTGTGATACATAATGGTCGTCATCCACGCCTTGCAATTCGTTCCTTTTTCAAAGCGATGAAAGGATTTAAGAGCCTGCATCATCGTTTCCTGCACGAGATCTTCCGCCGCGTCGCGGTCGCGTTTGAGAAACATTGCCACCCGAAATAAATCTGCGCTGTGCGGCATCGCTTCGATCTCGAAATCGCGCCACAAACGCTCTTCTTCGGTGTTTTTTTTTAATATACCAAACATAGTTTGATAACGCGGTTCTCACATCCTTACGTTCTGGTTTTTATTAACCAACAGTAATAATATTAATTTACCCGTGATTTATTCCTTTTCGGATAAATTAAAGATTTTACAGGAATCGCCGATAAGATTCCGAAGAGCGTGCTTGAAAATTTATTTTCTTGCCAATTTTCACCCGAATATGATACTTATAGAAACAGAGTTAAGTTTCCCCGCCGCTTGACTCTGCACGCCAATTAAACGAAAATCTCCATATCTAATTAAACTCTCAGCCAACGAAAAATCTTTTGAAATCATCAATATAAACGAGAATTTGCCGGGAAATTATCGGCAAACTCACTTTTTGACAAACGTCTTTTTATTTGAAAAACGCGGCACTACAAAGCGTTCCCAAAATAACGAGGAGAAAAACGAAATGAAAAACGAAACGGCTACAAAAAAGGAAAAAACCGAAAAATTATTTTTGCTTGACCCGGACCGGAAAAGCCCGCGAGCCAAAGATTTTGAAGATAGTCTATTATCTTTTATCGTCGGACAGGAACGCGCCGTGCGGCGAATGAGCGGAATTTTTCAAATCTATCTTGCCGGAATGAACAATCCGGTGCGTCCCCTTGGAACGATGCTGTTTTTAGGTCCGACCGGATCGGGAAAAACCCGCGTTGTCGAAGCCGCCGCCGAGGTTCTGTTCGGTGATCCGCACGCGGTTGTCAAAATCGACTGCGCCGAATTTCAGCATTCACACGAAATTGCCAAACTGATCGGTTCGCCTCCGGGATATTTGGGGCATCGCGAAACTTCGCCGATGCTGACGCAGGAAAATCTCGATAAAGCGCACAACGACGAAAACAAATTGACCTTTGTTTTGTTTGATGAAATCGAAAAAGCTTCGGACGCGCTCTGGCAATTGCTTTTGGGAATTTTGGACAAAGCAACACTGACGCTCGGCGACAATCGCCGCGTTGATTTCTCGAGATGCGTGGTCATTATGACTTCAAACTTAGGCGCACGCGAAATGAGCGAGATGATTTCCGGCGGAATCGGTTTTGCACCGACCAAAACGGGCAAAGACCCCGATGACAACGAGATTGATATGAAGATCTATCGCACTGCGCTGGAATCTGCAAAACGTAAATTCTCACCGGAATTTATGAATCGGATTGATAAGGTGGTTGTCTTTAGAACTTTGAAGGAACATCATTTGCGCGAGATTTTAGAGATCGAATTAAAATCCGTTCAAGATCGGATCACCGAATCTGCCGGAACGAAATTCGTCTTTGAATGCGAAGACGGCGCGAAGAATTTCCTGCTTGACGAAGGAATCGATCTGAAATACGGCGCACGCCATTTGAAACGCGCCATCGAAAGATTTCTCGTTTACCCGCTTTCAAATCTGGTAGCGACGCAGCAGGTCGAAACCGGCGATCTCGTAACGATTGATTACGACGAAGACGCGGAAAAACTTGTTTTCTCCAAGCAATCGGGCAAAATGATTGTCAGCGAAGCGGACGAAAACTTTGCTGAAGATGAACTCGAAGAAGACTCAAGTTCTGCCGGCGTTCCGCTTCCACAAGCCAGCACCGCCACGGAAAACGGTTAAAACTCTTTAATTGAAAAACTTAGAGGACGGAAAACATATCATTTGTTTCCCGTTCTTTTTTTTACAACAAATTTCGTTTTATCAATTCTTTTTCAAATTGTCCGGCGGAAATAAATTGTAGGGCATTGATTCCGAATTTTTTCGCGCCTTCGATATTTATTTCGCGGTCATCGGTAAAAAAACATTCTTCCGGC
>CAYUGW010000607.1:0-2963 GCA_964444245.1 uncultured Blastocatellaceae bacterium
AACCCGTATTAGCTTTATAAAATCTAACGCCGACGCTTTTTTCGCGCCGCTCTCTTTGCTGGTGTAAAATCTATCAGGAGAAAAGGTATCAGAAAAAAACTTCGGCGTTATTTTTTTATTTGAATTTAGATTGGATTGGACATCTTTAATCATTGAGTTGAAATCAAAATAAAACCTATATGAACAAGAAAAAATCTGCACGAAAAATTAGTCTTTTGCACACGCTTTTCAGTATGCAGCGTGATCTGATCGTCGGCGGACAAGCCGTCATGGAAGGCGTGATGATGCGTACGCCGAGCGCGTATGCGATTGCCTGCCGCAAATCCGACGGCACGATCGTCAAAACGGCAGACAAATTGCCGAAATGGAACGATAAATATAAATGGCTCGACATTCCGGTCTTGCGCGGCGGCGCGATCCTGATTCAATCGATGGCTCTCGGCATCAAGGCTCTGAATTTTTCGGCGCAGGTCGCCCAAGATGATATGGACGAGCAGGAAGCAAGAGAAAAAGCCGAAGAACTCCAAACCGAAGCCGTTTTAGCCGAAGGAACTCTTGACGAGAATTTTACAAAAGCTCCGGTCAAAGTGATTATGCCGGAGAAAACGACAGAAAAGAAAAAGGGTTCGCAGGCGGCGGGCGCGGTCGGTTCGATCATTTTCGCGCTCGGTTTTAATATTTTGCTTTTCGTTGTTGCGCCGCTTCTTTTAACCAATGTTTTATTTATCGCGCTCGGTTGGGCTGAACAGCCCATCATTGCCGCAAGTGCCGGTTGGTGGCAGTATTCGATGGCTTATATCAGCGAGATCAAGCTCGACACCTTCGGTTTGTGGGTCGGTTTTAATTTGATTGACGGCATTATCCGAATGATCTTTTTCGTGCTGATGATCTTTTCGATGTCTTATCTGAAGGATATTCGCCGCGTCTTCGAATATCACGGCGCGGAACATAAAACGGTTTTCGCCTGGGAAAAAGGCGCAGAACTCACGCCGGAAAACGCGCACCTGCAAAAACGCCAGCATCCGCGCTGCGGAACTTCGTTTTTGATGGTCGTAATGCTCGTTTCAATCGTATTGTTTTCGGTGATCGCTTTTGAAGCAACGTGGCTCAATCTGCTCGTGCGCATTATCTTAATGCCGCTCGTTGCCGGACTTTCTTATGAAATTATCCGCTACGCGGCGAAAAAAGAATCGAGTGCGGTTTTCAAATTAATGACGCTTCCCGGAATCTGGCTGCAAAATATCACGACGCAGGAACCCGACAAAGAACAGCTCGAAGTGGCTATCGAAGCATTAAAAGAATCTCTGAAATTTGAACCGATTGAAGCGAGTTTTGTTCCGGCATCCGAACGTGAATTGGAAGTGGTCGTTTAGCGTTTTTTGGAGAAAATTATGAGTGCGGTTTTAGAACAGGTTTCTGAAGGAATCAAAATGACGGCGGATGAATTTGCCGATTCGATCTATGCCCGAGGTTTTGAACTGGTTGACGGAATAGTAGTTCCGAAAAACACTTCGCCAGGAAACTTTTTTAAGGAAATAAATCGAATGTCAACAGGAACTTTGCACGGAGTTGTAACAAGCCGTTTGACTGCTTATTTGACAATTTATGTGCTTGAAAATGATTTAGGCGAAACCTGTGCCGCCGAAACAGGTTTTCGTCTGACTCCAAACACGGTTCGCGGAGCGGATTTGGCATTTATCGGAAAGGAAAAATTGGATATTTTCGGTATTCCGATCAACTTTTTTCCCATTGCACCCGATCTGGCGGTTGAAGTAATTTCACCTTCCAACACATACGATGAAATTCAGGACAAAATTGAAAAATATTTTGGCGGCGGAACAAAATTGATCTGGATTGTTGATCCGAAACGACATAAAATTTTTGTCCACCGCCCTAACAATACCGTAACTTTGCTGAATGAAAACGATGTTCTCGAAGGTGAAGACGTAATTCTGGATTTTCGTCTTCCGCTTGAAAAAATATTCGGCAACTTGGCTCAAATTGAAGAATAATTATAATGTTGAAAAAACTTGCACAAATTGAAGAAAATTACGAAGAACTGAATCATCAGCTTTCTCTGCCGGATGTTACTTCGGATATTTCGGCTTATACGAAATTGATGAAACAGCACGCTTCGCTTGGCGAAATCGTGGCGAAATACCGCGAAGTCAAGAAAATGAATGAAGAACTCGCCGGCGCAAAGGAATTGGTTGCCGAAACCGAAGACGCGGAAATGCGCGAACTTGCCGAACTCGAGATCGCGGAAATCGAAGAAAATCTGGAAAAAGCCGAAGAAAACTTGAAATTTCTGTTGATTCCGAAAGACCCGAACGACGAGAAAAACGTTATTTTGGAAATCCGCGCCGGAACAGGCGGCGATGAAGCCACGCTGTTTGCGGCGGAAGTTTTGCGAATGTATGCGCGTTATGCCGAACGGCAGGGCTGGAAAATGGAAATTATGGATATGTCCGATACCGGAGTCGGCGGAATTAAAGACGCGTTTGCGATGATCGAGGGCGATAATGTCTATTCGAAAATGCGCTACGAATCAGGCGTTCACCGCGTTCAGCGCGTGCCGCAAACCGAAACATCCGGGCGCATTCACACTTCGGCAATTACGGTCGCGGTTTTGCCGGAAGCCGAAGAAGTCGATGTCAAAGTCGATCCGAATGATCTGCGGGTCGATTATTTCTGCTCGTCGGGTCCGGGCGGGCAATCGGTTAATACGACTTATTCGGCGGTTCGCCTTACGCATCTGCCGACCAATGTCGTCGTTTCGATGCAGGACGAAAAATCGCAGATCAAAAACAAGGAAAAAGCGATGAGAATTCTGCGGGCGCGGCTTCAAGAAATCGAAGAACAAAAACAGCACGACGCGCTCGCGTCGGAAAGAAAATCACAGGTCGGCAGCGGCGACCGTTCGGAAAAAATCCGCACTTATAATTTCAAGGAAAATCGCGTAA
>CAYUGW010000608.1:0-2960 GCA_964444245.1 uncultured Blastocatellaceae bacterium
ACTCCCTTTTTGCCGATTCCAAATCGCCGGAAAAAAGTTTTTCGGGCGCGTTTTTTTTTATCGCCAGAATTTGTCCGCCGCTTAGATTGATTTTTTCGCTTCTTGTTTTCATCACTTTCTTCTCAAAAATTGTCCGGCTTTTCTAAAGCTCGAAATCAAACCCGTTTTCGACCAATTCGCGGTAACGCATTTCGTTAAAACGGTAGAGCTGCGCCGGACGGTGCGAGACGCTTTCCTGTTTTTCTTCAAGCGGTTCTAAAATTCCCATCCGTAGCGCGCGCCGCCGAAAATTACTGCTGTCGAGTTCGCGCCCCAACACGATTTCATAAACTCTCTGCAATTCTTTTATTGTGAATTTACGTTCGAGCAGTTCAAACCCGACCGGAACGTAAGAAAGTTTTCCGCGCAAACGATTGATCGCCGTTTCGATAATTAATTCGTGGTCAAAACTCAAACAATCGAGTTTCGCCAGATCTTCAACCGCGAACCAGGTTGCTTCTGTCGCATTGCCGCCGCCCGTCTCCTGAATCCGGTGCTGTGCCGGCGAAACCAGTGCGAAATAAGCTACCGAAATAATCCGGTCAACATCCTTGTTGAGTCCGCTTCCGGCGCGTTCGTCGCGTGCCGGATCGTCAAACGTATAGAGTTGTTCGAGAAAAACATCCTTGAGTCCGGTCTTTTTTTCAAGAATGCGCCGCGCCGCCGCCCGTGTTTCTTCCGCGCCGTAAACAAAACCGCCGGGCAGCGACCAGCAATCCTTAAACGGCTCTTCACTGCGCCTGACCAACAATAATTTGAGATTGCTTGACGAAAAATCGAGTCCGAAAACCACACAATCTACCGTCAGGCGAAAACGCCCGAAAACTTCCCGTTCATCATTTGTAAGCTGTTGCGAATTTGCCATTCCCGTTTATTCCATCCCTCGAATTTTATTTCGATCATTAAGGTTAATGTCATTTTTACATTAACCTTAATGTCATTTTTACACTAACTCAAATGCCTTGTCAAATTTATTTTTACAAGGAAGATAAATTTCCGCGTAGAAATAGAACAAAAATTTACAATTTCAGGCTGAAAGAATAGCAAACAATTCTTTCATTTGTTGATATGATTGCATTTAAGGTAAAAGTATGAGGTTTCGGCGAGAGGATAACGACTTGGTAAATTAATTTTATGTATTGGTAATTTTTCGATTAACTCTCAAAAAAAGCATTTAAAAAGATGATAGTGAGCTAAAAGTAAGGCTCAACATTTTAACTCCGTAGGAGTTTCTCGTTAATAGCCCCGCGATTTATCGTGGGGGACACAAGATAAATTGGTTTCAAGTCCCGAAAGGGACGAAAGAATCTTTCGTCCCTTTCGGGACTTGAAATTTGAAAAACATCTTTACCCCACGATAAATCGCGGGGCTATTAACGAAAAGTCCCTACGGGACATTTTTTTGAAATCCTTACTTTTAGTTCACTACCAAAAAGATTTATGCCCCGGCATCCTTTTGTTTTTTTCGGTCTTCATCATCAAAATGAAGAGCCGAAGCCTGATTCATCATTCGGTAATCGGCAACTTTTTGGGCGACCGAACCGAATGCCGCTTGAGTTCCTTCGGCATTCGCCGCGTAAGTCAAAGCCGCTTGCACCGGAATACCGATTTCGCTTGCGCTCAGAACTGCATCCTGATTTGCGCCGATAAACATAAATTCCCATTTATAAACATCTCTCTGATGTTTGATCATTTCGCCGATTGTCGCCGCCCGAAATTCCTGTGAAGAGTTTTCTTCGCCGTCGGTTAAAATCACGATCAGAACCTTGTCCGGGCGATCCGTTTCCGGCAAACCCGAAAGCCTCTCACCGACGGCATTGATCGTCCGACCGATAGCATCGTAAAGAGCCGTCATTCCGCGCGGTACAAATGTTTCAACGGTTAATTTATCCGCCAAATTTATATCTCTGTCCGAATAGACAACTTCGTATTGATCGTCGAATTGAACAAGCGACAGCGCGGCTTCGCCTTCGACTTTTTGCTGCTCACCCAGAAAACTGTTGAATCCGCCGATAGTATCCGATTTGACACTTTCCATCGAACCGGAACGGTCGAGAATGATGGTTATATCCGTTTTGTTTTTCATAAATCTTTTTCCTCCGATTTAATAATGTTAAAGCCTTAAATTTGACGAGGTTTTTTATACCCGAGTTGTTTGAGAGCCGCTTTCGTTCCGGTCAATAATTGATCGATATGTTCGATCTTTTGAACACCGATCACGAAGGCATCGACAACGCCGGATTCGATCTGGAATTTATAACAATCTTCGGGCGTTAAGGCTTGATCGCCCCGCACCAGAGAACCCTGTCCGACGACCTTCATACCGATCATTCCCTGACCTTTTCGCCGCATCTTTTCAAAAAGCTTTCGGGCGGTTTCCGTGTCGGCATCCATATGCGATTCGCGGCTGTTCCAGCGCACCTGATTGATTTGCACCCAATCGCTCGCCGCCGCCGCTTCGAGCGCGGCAAAGCTGTGGCAGGTAACGCCGTGCGCTCTGATTTTTCCGGCTTTTTTGGCTTCCGAGAAAACTTCCAAAACCTCTTCATAACGGGTTGTCCAATCTTTTTCGGTGACATTATGAATAATCAGAGAATCGATGTAATCGGTATCGAGTTCTTTGAGAAAACGGTCGATATCCGCGCGAACTTCTTTCGCCCGGCGGCTGGTTGATTTTGTTTGAATGACATATTTTTCGCGCGGAATGCCGGTCATCGCTCTGGTGAAAAACGGATGCGAGCCGTATTGGTCGGCAAGGTCGAAAAAGTTGATTCCCTTATCGAAAGCGTATCTGAGCTGGCGTGTAAATTCTTCCTGACCGAGCCGCGTCTGATCCGATCTGCCCGCCCAACCGCCGCTGCCCGTGCCGATTCCGACCAGGCTGACCTTTATGCCGCTGCTGCCGAGCAAGACCTGATCGG
>CAYUGW010000609.1:0-2936 GCA_964444245.1 uncultured Blastocatellaceae bacterium
GCGATTACCGCATTGCGTGAAGAAATCAGGAAATTAGAAGCAAAATAAATGAGAAAAAAATATCGAAAATAAAAGCGTTTTAATTCGGAATAGATGATAACTGATAGATGATAGATAAAACCCCAAAAGAATCTATCAGTTATCATCTTTCATCTATCATCTATTGCGAAGTGTTTTCTGCTGAAGCCGAGTAACTTTTAAGATAAACGCAGATAAATATTAGAAGCCATCTCAAAAATAGAAACCACCGTTAAGCAAGCCGCTCTGAAGACCGCGTTTCCCTCAAAATTCAATGGTGAAACGCGGTCAAAGACCGCTTGCTTAACCATATAAATTATTTTTGAGATGGTTTCTAGATTAATTATTTGAAAATAATCTGTGTCCATCCGTGTTTATCTGTGGCATAAATATTTTAATGAGCGTCGTTAGCCATTCCGACGCTCTTTTTTTGCGGGGCGAGATTCTCCAGACGTTCTTCAAAAAGTTTGGCGGAAACGGTTAAAAAATCGTAAGCCGTAATCAGCCCGACGAGTTTTTCCGCTTTGACGACCGGCAGACAGCCGATGTTTTTTTCGCGCATCAGATTCAGAGCTTCAATTGACGAAGTATCGGGCGAGATAGTGATCGGATTCATTTTCATCACATCGCGGACGATGATCTCGGGTTTGCCGTTTGTCTTGCCGAGCGCGAAAAGTTCCAGAAGATCGCGGTGCGAAATAATCCCGACCAGCCGTCCTTTGTCGTCTTCGACCGGAACGTGGCGGACGTGCCGCCAGTGCATCAGGCTTGCCGCCAGATCCACGACATCTTCCGGGCGTACGGTAAAGAGATCGGTCGCCATAAACTGCTCGACCGTTTTGTAATTGTCAATCCAATCGGATTTCGGGGGAATTTCCGCCAATTTCCAGAGATGCACCGGTTCGCCCGTTTCCTGATGCGCCTTCATCGCCGCCGTCAGGCTGCGCATCCGCACATTTTGTTTGGCGCGTTTGTCCATCGCCGCCAGAGAATCGAGCATCCATTGCGCTCCGGTTTTTTCGGCGGCAACGCGTTCCTCCAAAACTCCCAGATAGCGTTCGATGTCGCCTTCCTTGAGTCCGACGGAGCGCAAACCGTGTCGCGCACGCGGCAGCAGTTCTTCCAAAATAAGCCGCCGGGCGCGATAGCTTTCGCCGTCGAGCCAGACGATCTGCGATTTCAGACCGAACCGCGCCGTGCTGAAAAAATTCTGTTTCGCGTCGTCAAACGACATTCTTTCGCAAACGTCGCCGAATTCTTCCGGCAGCGCAATCATCAACCCGAGGAAAAACGCGGCGTTTGCCATTTCGTCTAAAACGGTCGGACCGGCGGGCAAAAATCTGGCTTCGATGCGAAGACTCGGTTTGCCGTTCATTACGCCGTAACAGGCGCGATTCCAACGCCAGATCGTGCCGTTGTGCATTCGCCACGCGGAAAGCTCCGGGATTTTTCCCGCTTTTAGAGATTCGAGCGAGTTTTCTTCCAGTTCTCTGGTCAAAATTATGCGAAACCGCGCCACGTCTTCGTGAAAAATTTCGAGAATCGAATTTTTCACCCAATCTCTGCCGAAAGTTACGCGAGCCGGACGGTTGCGAGCGTGCTGCGTCGGCGAGCGTTCGTCAACCGCGTGCTGGAAAAGCGCGAGCCTCGTTTCCTGCCAGAGGCGATGCCCGAGCAGAATCGGCGAATTGACCGCCGAAGCCAAGACCGGCGCGGTGATCGCCTGCGCCCAGTTGTAGTATTTGACAAATTCCTTAATTCCGACCTGCAGATGAACCTGAAAACTCGTGTTGCTGAATTCGATAAAAGTGTCCTGCAAATGCAGCCGAAGTTCGTCCAGACCTTTGATATGTACGAGCCGTTCGTGTCCGTGAAGGGCGGTTAAAATCCGGTTCATCTCCGTGTAGCGCGGACTCGGCGTGAGGTTTTTTTCCACTAAATCCGAAGATTGAATGGTCGGCAGAATTCCGCACAAAACGGTGTCTGCACCGAAACTTTTCGCCCCATTTTTGACGATTTTGATAACTTCGTTGATCTCCGTTTCCAATTTGCTCAGACAATCGCCCGAAAAATCGAGCGGCGTTAAATTCGCTTCGATATTAAACCGCCCGATTTCCGTCGTTAAACGCTTGTCTTTGACTTTTTTCAGAATCTCCATCACAAGCGGCGCGGGATGCATTGATGAATCAACCAGAAATATTTCCTGTTCCGCACCGATCCGCAAAACGCCGTCTTCCATCTGCCCGTTTTCGAGCATTTGTTCGAGAGCCTGCAAATCGTTTAACACGGCTTTTGTAAATTGCCGCATCTTACTTTCGTCCGCTTCGGTTGAAACATTTTTTTCGCCCATAACTTTTTTATTTTTTATTGTAATGAAATCGTTCGATTAATAATCGGTCGAATTTTTCAACGTTTTCTTAAACCTGATTCGCCAATAAAACTCATCTGTTTTGTTTTGAATTAGAGCAAATCGTGTTCCGCTTGATTTTTCGGGCAAAAACCGGCGGTTTTACTATGGTTTTTATTGATATTTGAAGAAATGTTAAAAAGAAAATAGTTGGATCCGTGAAAAAATCCGCGACCGAATGCCTGTAACTGCGAAAATTTTCACGGCGAAATTATCGGAAGATTCAATGAATATGAGCTTTTTCAGGTAAATGATTTTTTGTTGAAATTTTTTACTCACGCAGAAACGCAGAGAGAGATTGTGAAACATTAGAAAACTCGGAAAACTAAGATTTTTAATAACTTCTGATTTCAGATTTCAAATTAAGAGCGTTTTTTGATAATCACCAAGATTGAAAATATTACGAAATTTAACAAGTCTCTTAAATCTGAAATCAGAAATTTGAAATTTAATCAGCTTTCCTTAAAACTTCGGCAACGGTCGTTAAAAGTTTTTCCGCCGCGTATGGTTT
>CAYUGW010000610.1:0-2934 GCA_964444245.1 uncultured Blastocatellaceae bacterium
AAGACGCAAAAAAGATGATTTCAGATTTCAGATTTCAGATTTCAGATTTCAGATTCCAAATTAAAGAAACTTTGTAATTTCAGGGATTTACAAAAACCTGCGCCGCGCTTTATAAACTGAAAATGTATAATTAACTAAATAAACCTGAAAATTTGCTTGATAATTACTATAAGTCGCCAGAATATCAGAATTTAACTAATTTGAAATCTGAAATCTGAAATCTGAAATTATTTACCCCATCACAAAACTATAAATCGTAAACCGCCCTAAATAATTAACTGCATTATTTCTTCGCGATTTACGACTCATAAAATGGCTGTAAAAATTCTTACTACTTTTTGATGGCTTTTGCCTGCAGATCTTTGCCCGGCTTGAAGCGGATGGTTTTTCCGGCGGGAATCGGAACTTCCTTGCCGGTGCGCGGATTGCGACCGATGCCGCGTTTTCTCGGTTTGACAACAAAAACTCCGAAACCGCGAAGCTCGATGCGTTTGCCTTTGGACAGCGCATCTTTCATCGCATTGAAAAGCGCGTCAACTACCTGTTCGGCTTTTTGTTTAGGAACGCCCGTTTGATCCGCCACTTGATTTACGATGTCTAGTTTAATCATAATTTTTGTCCTCTTTAAAAAAAAGTTGAAAACCAAAAAACTTTGAGATGTGTTTTTAACGATGTGTTTATGAATAATAATGACCTAAGTCCACTTATGTCAAGATTTTGCGGAAAATATTTTTAGATTTGAAATGGAAATTTGTGATTTGCGTTTGATTTTAATTTATTGATACGGCAAAAGTTGCCGAAAAATAAGGCGTTCGCGGTTTTTCGTGTTAATTTTGCTTTTGATCGTGAAACTCGAAAAATTTTTCCAGAAAAATATCGGGAACTTCAAAATGCGGAAAATGCCCGACAGCTTTAAGTTCAATAATATCCGTCTGATGCGGCAAAATTTCGCGGAATCTTTTGACCAGATGCGCACCGGAAACTTTGTCTTCCAAACCGTTGATAAAACGAAACGGTTGATTCATTTTCTCCAACGCGCCTACCCAACGAGTGCGATATTTTGCGCGTTCCGTCATATATTTTATCAATTTATGCGCGATTTTGTTGCCCTCGTTATATTTAAAAAGCGCGGCAAAATCATCTAATTCCGCTTCCGTCGGCTGATATTTCGTGCCGAAAACCGAAGCCAGACTTTGTTTGAATTTTCTATCGGGAATCAATCGCGCAAAAAGAAAACCGAGCGGGCTGATGAGAATTTTCTGCGCTAAGATCGGGCGATGCGTTTCGGGAAAAAGTGCGCCGTTGAGGAAACAAATCGTTTCGATTTCAAAATTCAGACGCTTTTCTTCTTTTCGGGCAAGCAGTTCCTGCGTGATCGTATTGCCGTAATCGTGCGCTAAAATATGGAGTTTTTCGATTTTTAAATGTGCAATCAAGGCTTGCAGAATATCAACTTGCTGAAACGTCGTGTAATCGAAATCTTTCGGTTTGGCGGAAAATCCGTAACCGATCATATCAAAAGCGAGAAGAGAAAATTTCGCGCTCAAAGCCTGCCAAACCTTGTAATAATCGTGCGAAGAAGTCGGAAAACCGTGCAGGCAAAGCAGTGTTTCATTGTCGCTTGCGCTTCGCTTGTAAAAAATCGGGAAATCTTTGTAATCAAAAATTTCGCCGTTTGTTTTCCATTCGGTTAAATTCATTTTCGGCTTTTCGGTTTTATAACTTTCGACAAAATGTTAAAATCGTTTGAATCTTAATCATAAATCAAATATGCGCGTAAAGCGATAAATCAGGGGGAAAGAAAAATTATGCGTTGGAGAAATCAGCGGCAGAGTTCGAATGTCGAAGACAGACGCGGAATGGGCGGCAAGGGAATCGCGGTCGGCGGCGGCGGTTTGGGAATGCTGCTTCTCGTTGCGGTTATTTATTTGTGCGGCGGCGGCGATCTGGCGCAGCTTCTTAATAATTTGCCTTCAACGACGACTCAACAGGAACAGCCCGTACAGCAACCGCAAACCCAAACGCAGCCCGGCGGGCAGCCGACAAATGACGAGCAAACGCAATTTGTACGCGCCGTTTTGGGAAGCACCGAAGATGTTTGGCGCAAAATTCTTCCCGAACAAGCAAGAGTGAAATACCGCGATCCCGTGCTTGTCTTGTTTACCGATCAGGTTCAATCGGCGTGCGGCGTTGCCGGTTCTTCGACCGGACCGTTTTACTGTCCGGCGGATTACCGGCTTTATCTCGATTTCGGATTTTTCCGCGAACTTAAAAACGAATTCAAAGCTCCCGGCGATTTTGCGCAGGCGTATGTCATCGCGCACGAAGTCGGGCATCACATTCAGAATCTTCTCGGAACGATGGATAAAGTCCACCGCGCCGGAAATACGAAGGCACTTTCCGTCCGTTTAGAACTGCAAGCCGATTGCTACGCCGGAGTTTGGGCATATCATGCCAATCAGAAAGGCTTGGTCGAACCGGGCGACCCGGAAGAAGCACTGCGCGCGGCGGCGGCGGTCGGCGATGATTCGATTCAAAAACGTTCGCAGGGCTACGTCGTTCCCGAATCGTTCACGCACGGTTCTTCGCAGGAAAGAATGCAGTGGTTTGCCAGAGGTTTTAAAACCGGCGATATGCGCCAATGCGATACTTTCGGAAGGTAGAAAGGTCGTTAAAAGTTAAGTCAAAAGACAATATTTATCCACAGATGAACACAGATGAACACAAATAAACACAGATTTTTTAAAGATGATTTTTTTGATAAACGATGTATTTACAAGGATTTAAATTAATCGTGTTGATCTGTGGTTTAAGAACATCTGTGTTCAGTTACATACAATTGAATGATTTTTTCATCAAAACACACATATATGCTGTCATTTACTTTTATTTTAAAACTTAAACCGCAGTTAATTAGTGTATTTTCGAAAAACA
>CAYUGW010000611.1:0-2934 GCA_964444245.1 uncultured Blastocatellaceae bacterium
TTAATTGCCCCATCATCACTTCCGAATCAACAAGATTCTTCGGACATCCGAGACTAACAAATCCTACTTTTTTCATTATTTATTCATTCTCTTAACAAAACTCAATATCAAATAAATCCAGATTGAAGAAAACAGCAAAAGCCACATCATTATAATTCTTGTAGTTATCAAACTTAAATATAAATATCTACCGCAACCTAACTCAAAAAAATATAAACAGGAATTAATTTCAGAAGTTATTATAACTACCAACCAAAAAGTAAAAATCGAAAATGCAATATAGTCTGTCCATTTTTTATTAATAACAAAAAGTAGAAGACCAAAGATTAATATAGAAATTGTTATGTCTATTGGATAAATATAAACAGCAAAAATCAGTCCTAGCAAATTTAAACCAAAAAGTATATATCTGATTTTTGAGAAAATTGTCATAGCTATTTGCCAACTTTTTTCATTTATTACCGAAAGAAAGAAATTTTGCACACACTTTGTTTGGCTAGATCATCGAGTTCGTGATGATCGCTTGTAATAAGCGTCGCATCGAGTCTTTTGGCTAAAGCAATCGCGCAACAATCGGCTAATGAAACTTTTTTGTGAATTGCTTTGAGTTTTCCCGCTTCCTGCCAAAATGCCGTGTCTAAATCATTTCTTTCAATCAAACCTATTTCTAAAAATTCTCTTGTTAAATTTTCGGCTTCTTCTTCAGTTCCCCTTCGATATGCGTGATAATAAACTTCGCACAGATTCAGCGAATGAACATAACATTCGCTGTCTTCATCAGCCAGATAATTTTCGAGTATGTCCGCGCCTTCTTCGTCATCGGCAAGCGCAATCAAGGCGCAAGCGTCAAAAATGTATGTATTCATTTTTTCTCTTCAAGTTTTGCATCTTCGCGCTTCGCCGCTAAAAATTCTTCCGTGCTTGGCAAAATATGACTATACTTTCCGCGAAATGCGCGAATTTTATCACGCTTTTTGTAAGTTTTATTTTCTTTATTTATTTGTTTCAAAGATTCAATCAATTTCTCGCGTTCATTCGGCGGCAAACTTTTTGCTTGAGTTAAAATTGTTTCAAATGTCGGTGTCATATTTTCTCCTTTTGCGATTTTAACATTTTTATTTATCCAAGTTTGATTCTTTAACTTTTGCTTGACTGACAAATCCAACTTTTTTCATTATTTACCTATATTTTTCATAAAATTAACCAAAAGAAATATCAATGGAGAAACTAGAAATAAAAAAACAATAATTGAAGATTTAGCACAACTGACGAAATCCTCTGACTTCACACATTCCCAAATATTGGTTTCAACTAAAAATATTCCCAACAAAAAGACAAAAATTGCAAAAGAAATATAATCCGTTAATTTTCTATTCAAAGTAAATAAAATTATTCCTGTTAAAAGTAAGAAAGGCTCTAAATATTCTTTAAATATTTGAAATTGTGTTTTGCATGGATTACAAATGCTAAACTGTATGTCAAGACTTAGGTCAGAAGTAATGTAATTTATAATTATTTGAGAAAAAGCATAAATTAAGAAAATACTGAAAACGAATGAGAACAAAAACCTTATTTTTGAGTAATTTTTAAGATTTATCATTTTCACCTCCATCTTCTTTACTTTCCAATTTTTTCAGCCAATTCTCAATTTCCTGGGCTTCATCTTGCGACAAATTCTTTTCGCCGAAACGCACGCGGTTATATTTTTCCGTAATTTTTACGGCTTCAGGCATTCTTAAAGCAAATGCAAATTCGAGCGGCGTTTGATGCGGTTCGCGCGTAAAACCTTTACCAGCTAAAACCTTCTGCATTCTTTCATAAAATTCGATTATGCCCGCTTCGTTTTTTCGTTTGAACCAATCGCGCCAATTTTTCCAGAATTCGAGTTTTCTAATTTTTCGGTAAAGCCAAATCAAAAACAAAATTCCTAAAACTGCCGCGAGAAGATAGCCGATGCCGTAAGCGACGGCAATTGCGCTTGCCTGCAAACCTTTGTCGCCGCGAACTTCCTTCCACCAATCGGAGATTTGCCTTTCGGCAATTTTTATCCACGAAGAAGTTTCGGCTTGAAAATTAACAAAACCGTTTTTGACCGAACGAAAAAGCGAACGCTGTTCCTGATTGTCGTAAGCGACGAAATACTGCACCCACATCGTTTCAAGAGCTTCAACATATTTGTTAAAACTTCCCAAAATTCCGGTGTTTTGAGTTTCGTTAAATTGTCCGGCGAAAGGTGTCGGATCAAATTCGATCCACGCGTCGGTTTCGGGAAAATAAACCTCAACCCACGAATGCGCATCTCTCTGGCGGACGATATACGCACCCGCCGTTTCATTAAATTCGCCTTGCTGAAAACCATTGACTACCCGCGCCGCGATTCCCTGCGTGCGGAGCATTACCGCCATCGCAGTCGCAAAATATTCGCAATGACCTTCCCGAATATTAAACAAAAAATCGGCAAGCGGTTCGTCGCCCGTTGCTTTCATTTCCAAAGTGTAGCCGAACTCGGTTTGCAGATAATTTTCGATCGCCTTTGCTTTATCGTAACGCGTTCGGTAATTTCCCGAGATCTGCGAAGCAAACTGCGCGATTCGCTTGTCATAACGTAAGGGAAGCTGCAAATAACGCTCTTGAACTTCCGCCGGATACAATCCGTTATCTGTTCGTAGTTCACCGGTTACGGGAATTCTGCGGTCTGAAAACATCGTGTAATTTATTCGCTCATAATCGGTTCGCGGAAAACTTATATTGCCGTTTGAATCTCTGTAAATGTTCTGAAATTTCGCCTGCCGCGCGGCAAAGGGTCTGGATAACCCGAATAAAACATCGGAATCTATCGGTTCGAGATAAATCGTCTGAATCGCAATATCATCTTCATCGCCGGCTTGGGTATCAAACCGCAGAAAATCTCCGGCGATTTTGATAAAAGGTTTT
>CAYUGW010000612.1:0-2934 GCA_964444245.1 uncultured Blastocatellaceae bacterium
GAACGTTCGATTCGGTGATCAAAGGCGCACAGATCGTCGAGCGGACGCCCTGCGCGACGATCGATTCCGAGCCGGAAAATTCCTCGTCCATTTTCGCATCCTGCGACAAAAGCGCCACCTTCTCGCGCATCACCTTCTGCGTGATCGTCCGGCTGATCGTCAGATTTTCAAGTTCTTCGATGCTCGATTCCCGCGCCTTGGCGGCGACCGTATATAAACTGTAACCGAGGATCTTCCCATCGAGGGTTTCGTCCGCGAGCAATGCGACGACTCGTTCCGCCGGAGTCACGCGAAAGATCAGTTCGGTCGCCTTATCAAAAATTTCTTCCAAGTCAAAAACCGTGCCAAGCGACTTGCTCATCTCGTAGAGCATCTCGAGAATCTGCGCCTTTCGCCGCAGTTCCTTGATCTCTTCGGGCGTTGCATAGCCTTCGAGATTGATGTCGCCCGGCGTAATGTAATTTCGGCCGGTCGTCGTCTTCGAACTTTTCTCGATAATCTCGTTGCCCGAGATAAACATCTGCGTATTGCCGAGCGGTTTGTCGTCATACTGGACGTTTTTCGGAACTTCGGTGATCCCGGCATGCACCTCCGAAGGCATATCGCTGCGGTGAATTTTCGCAATCTCTTCGGGCGTAGGCGTCCTCTGCGCCTGCGTTTCGGTGGCCATATGAAATTCCAAGCTGCTCGTGCCGATCGTCACATGATCGCCCGGATGCAGATTTTTTTCGAGCACCGGTTCGTTGTTGACGAAAACTTTGTTGACGCTCCGTTTCAGTTCGCCGTTTTCGAAAACGCCGTCGATGAGCGTGTAATTGGTCAGATCCGATTGGATGTGAGCATGTTTGCGCGAGACCCTTCGATCATTTAAGACGATGTCGTTTTCCTTCGCCCGTCCGATCGTGTAAGTCGAAGTCGGACGCAGAGTTAGTTCCCAGGTCTTGCCGTTGGCTTCAGTGATTTTTAATATTGCGTTCACATTTATAATTGTAAATGGTAAATCGAAAATGGTAAATTGCCCATTATGCCATTTCGGATTTGTCCGTGATTAAAACATCCGGAATCCTAAACCGACATTATGTTTTATCTCGACAACAATGCCACAACCCGCGTCGCGCCGGAAGTCTTCGAGGCGATGAAACCTTTTCTGACCGAATTTTACGGCAATCCTTCGTCGGCCTATTCCTTTTCAAAACATACGCGCGAAACGATCGAAAGTTCTCGCACCGAGGTCGCCGGACTGATCGGGGCGAAATCGCCGGCCGAAATCGTCTTTACGTCCGGCGGAACCGAAAGCGACAACTGGGCGATTTTCGGAACGCTCGAAGCGAACCGCGATAAAACTCACATCGTTACGACGCGGGTCGAACACGAAGCAGTCCGCAAAGTCTGCGAAAAACTCGAAGCGAACGGCTTTGCGATCACCCGGCTCGAAGTCGATGAAAAAGGCCGGTTCGATCTGGACGAACTCCGCGATTCATTAAATATAAACACGGCGCTCGTTTCCGTGATGCTCGCCAACAATGAAACGGGCGTGATTTTTCCGGTCGAAAAAATCGCCGAAGTTGTCAAAGAGCGTTCGAACGCGATCTTTCACGTTGACGGCGTCAATGCGGTCGGAAAAATCCCTGTGGACTTAAAAAATACCGAAATCGATCTCTTTTCCATTTCGGGGCATAAATTCCACTCGCCGAAAGGCGTCGGCGCACTCTATATTCGTGAAGGCGTAACGCTTCCGGCCTTAAAGATCGGCGGCGGTCAGGAACACGGCCGACGCGCCGGAACGGAAGCCGTCCACCAGATCGCCGGTCTCGGCGCGGCGGCGAAAATCGTCGGAGATTTACGGCCGATGGAAGAAGTCCGGCGGCTCAGAGACAAACTCGAATCCGAAATTTTGGATAAAATTCAAATTTCCGTCGTAAACGGCGACCGCGAACTGCGTCTGCCGAACACGACGAATATCTCTTTCGAGAATCTCAACGGCGAAGCGATTCTCGCCAGACTCAATGATTTGAATATTTTCGTTTCGACCGGCTCAGCCTGCAACGAGGAAACGCACACCGCTTCGCCGGTTCTGAAAGCGATGAACATCCCCTACTCACGGGCGATGGGCGCAATCCGTTTTTCGCTCGGAAGATACAATACGGAAGACGAGATCGATTTCGTTCTGGAAAAACTGCCGGGGATTATTGCCGATTTGCGGGAGATTTCGGGATAGATCAGGGGTTAAAAAATGTTAAGAAAGTTCTGTTTTAATTTGATATTTGTTGTCTTTCTAGGCTGCAGCGTGTTTGGTCAGAAAGGTTTTATTAAAGAAGAATACCTAAAAATAACGCCCTATGTATCGACGCTGGAAGATACCACCAAAATTTACGGTGATGGAGATTATGTTAGCAGAGGAAGAGATGATTATCTCTCAATAACCTACGAAATTGATGAAAATAAACAGGTCATAATTGCTTATTTCAGAGATTGTCATCAAACGGATAAACCGGAAATAGAACGTCGATGGGTTGTTGATTATGTATTCTTTAGATTCGAGAAAAATTTAGGATTAAAACCGAAACACATATTCTTAAATAAAAAAGACTTCAAAAGATATTTATATGGAGATGTCGAAGGTCAGATACTCTACATTAACAAAGATAAGAATATCCGGTTTACATATCTAAGCAACAATAAAGCAGTCAGTAGTCTTCGGATAATGCCGACAGAAGAAAATAAGCAAAGGTATAAATGTAGGAAAATTGATGTTGAATTTGAGTTAGACCCCAATCAGTTTAGAGAATTGGATACGAACTGAGGATAAATCCCGCCTGCAAAGTAATTTGTAGATTTGCCGGTTCGCGGATATCTATTCCCCAAACTCCACCCGCCGATAAATCTCGTCGAGTGTGATGTCCATTTCGACCGATTGGAATTGAATGATCTCGT
>CAYUGW010000613.1:0-2930 GCA_964444245.1 uncultured Blastocatellaceae bacterium
AAGGGAAGTTTGCGCGTCGAAAAAAAGTTTTATCGGAACGCCCTGCGCGTTTGTAAAAGTTACGACATTGGCAAGTTTTCCGTTGAGATTGGTTTGTCCGCCGCTCGTAATGCGCGCTTTTTGCTTTTTGTAATCGAGCCAGCGCAGATTTTTGAATTCGACTTCGGCAGAAAACGCACGGCTCGCATCGCCGACCAGAGTCCGCAAACCCTCACGCGAATCGCGCATCCAGCCGGATTTTCCGTTTGCGCCCGTTTCGATCTCGAAACCGTTCAGATCGTAAAGCGAATGAAAATAATTCGGCGCAGCTCCTTGCGCGTGAAATTCGCCTTCCGAGCCGTCTTTAATCCGCGTAATCAAACCGCTTCGTTTCCACGAATTAACCGATCTCAGAGCCTTTGCGCCGCCGAGAGCCTTTTCCGCATTTTTTAGAATTTTGCCCGGCGTTTGCGCCGGAATATTATTTGAGCATAGAATGATTAAACCGAAAATGACAAAAAGATACAATTTATTTTTCATAAAGAATTTCCGCAACAAAATTTACGTTTTAGAATTGATGATAAATAGATTGTATCGGTTGCGTTTTAGAAAAGCACGTCTTTGATCGCCGATTCAAACACCAAAACTTTTCGTTTGGCTTTTTTTACTTCGGGATGGTCGTCGCTGTATTGCTTTTTCAAATTCCACAGGTCGGTTTCCAGTTCGATTTTTCGCACGAGCAGTTTTCCCAGAGCAAGGGTGAGTTTTTGGCTTTCCGCTGGTTTGACGGTAAAAAGTTTGTCCATTTCGATTTTGATTAAACCGAGTTGGAACTGAATTTCTTTGACCTTCGGAAATTCCAAAGTGTAAGCTACCAGCAAATCTTCCAATTCGGCTTCGAGTTCGGTTTTTTGTAAGAGAATCTCGGCGTATGCGGCGGATGATTTTACCGCTTTGACCGTTTCGGGTGCGGGTTTTATGTCAGATTTTGCTTGCGCTTGAACGAAAAAAACGGAAAGCAAAATTACCGTTAAAGACATTAAATATTTTTTGTAATTCATAAGATTTAAATCGCAACAGCCGTTTCACGGGTTTGTGTTTCCTCGCCCGAGTCCTGCATCGCGTCGCACGAATTTATTTCCAAATCTCTGTCAGCATTGGCTTCGACCGTGCCGTCGCCGAAGGTTTTCCGCTCGGTCAGAGTCTTGAAATATATCCCGATATTGTCAAGAATTTCCTGCGCCGAATGCGAATGATAGAGCGTCTGGCGAAAAAGCGCGCCGCCGACCAAGCCTTTGGTAAATTGTCCGGCAAGCTGTTTCATTTTACCTAAAGCGGGAAGTTCGGGCATATCTTCGCGCAGAAGTTCGAAAAATTCAAGCAGAACTTCCTGTTTTTCTTCAAACGAGGGCTGATGCGGAGCGCGTCCTTCCATTACGTCTTGAATCTGGCGAAAAATCCAGGGATTCTGCATCGCGCCGCGCCCGATCAGAATTCCGTCAACTCCGGTTTCCCTGAACTTTTCGAGCGCAAATTCGACGCTCGTTACGTCGCCGTTGCCGGAAACGGGAATCGAAACCGCTTCTTTGACCTGACGAATCAAATCCCAATTTGCCAGACCTTTATAACCTTGCTCGCGTGTGCGCCCGTGAACCTGTATATGTTCAACGCCGCATTGTTCAGCCATTTTCGCCACTTCGACCGCGTTGATCGTCGCATCCGTATAACCCGTTCGCAATTTTAAAGTCAACGGAATCGAGATCGCCTTTTTGATTTCCGTCAAGATCAATTCCAGATTCGGCAAATCTCTAAGAAGTCCCGAACCGCCGCCTTTTTTGACGACCTTCGGCGCGGGACAGCCGCAATTTACGTCCAGAATATCCGCGCCGACTTCCTCAGCCATTTCCGCGCCTAAAACCATCCGTTTAACTTCGCCGCCGAAAATCTGAATGGCAAACGGGCGTTCCGTTTCATCGAAACGCATCTGCCGTTTGGCTTTCGGATTATGCCGCGTCAAGCCTTCGACCGAGATAAACTCGGAAACCGACATGCCGACACCGCCGCGTTTTTTTATAAGTCGCCGAAAACTAAAATCCGTCACGCCCGCCATCGGCGACAGCACGAGCGGCGGATTTATTTCTATATTTCTGATCTTGAAAGGTTTCATTTTTTACTACATTAGCGATTTTGATTTTCTTCTGATTTCTTTTCTAAAACTAAACGAAACGGCATTATATCTTTTTCAAATATAAAAACAGATTTTTTGACGGTAAAATTACGCATTTCGTTGTTCTTGCCATAATATTCAACGCCAAAAATTGTATTTTTCTCCGATAAAACCGTTTAATTCAAAATTTCAGATTTTCGATGAAACGAAAACTTTTGATGTTAGAGATTAGCGGAGTTGAGGTAAATTATATTTCGACAAGTTATAAATTTTTTGAATAAATTACGATTCCGCCGCAAAGTTCGGGCGATTTCTTTGGCAGATTATTTCCGGTCTAGATTATAAAACTGTAAATAATCCGTGCCAAAAGTTTAACATAGATGGCTGGCACAGTTAAAACAAATCATTTCGCCGTTTTTTTCGAGAGTGCCGTGAAACGGATAAATCGTCAATTCTTCAAATTAACTGTTGATTTGATTGCCATTTCCAATTATTTAGGAATTATTACTGTTAAATAAACCGGGTGAAAAAAAATATTATCATCGGCGCGGGATTGAGCGGACTTTCGGCGGCGTATCATCTGGCAAAAGCGGGTTTTTCCGTAACGATTATGGAAAAAAACGAATCGGTCGGCGGCAAGGGAAATCTCATCGAAGCGGGCGAATACAAATTGATGCAAGGCGTAGAGAATATTAAAGTAAAAAAGCCGAAATGGAAAAAGTTTTATTTTTCTGGCTCTTTGACAATTAGTGGTTAAATTTAGAATTTTGCAATTTTTGAATTG
>CAYUGW010000614.1:0-2919 GCA_964444245.1 uncultured Blastocatellaceae bacterium
TTAGATAATTTAAGAATCGCTCTATTTATTGAAAAAAACTTTCTTTTAGTTCATTCGACTAAAGTTTTAATAAAGAACTCGTGTTCCGAGTCCTTGCGTAACGGACGAAATTCCGGCTCTGCCCGCGCCGGTGACGATTTCCAGAATCGTCTGACCGATGCTTTTTTTCGATTTATCAACTTCGACAATGTCGTACGGTTCGAGCATTATGTCCTTTTGCTCGCCTTTTTTGATCAGATCGTAATTAACGGCGATGATCTCGCGGTCTTTTGAATCAGCTTTCAGCCGATAGATTTTAATATCTTTGGTCTTTGCTTCGCGTCGTACGCCGCCGATTTTGGCAATCGCTTCGGTCAAGGATAATCCGTCTTCCTTGAGATAAATGCCCTGCGGCGCAAGCACTTCGCCCGTAATATAAACGGGCGCGGCTTTTAAGATAATAATAATATCGCCGGGAATAATTTCCGGATTTGCTTCTTCGCGCCCCAAGCGCAAGCTCGACAAACTATACATTCTTGAAGGCACTTCCGCGCTGTCTCCGGCTTCTTCCTTCCAGGTATTTTCTGTCGTTAGATCACTGCACATCAGCGGTTGAGTACGAAAAATCTGAATCATTCCGCCCGCTTCTTCGGTTACGCCGCCGGAAATCGAAATGAGTTCCATCAAGGTCGAATTGCGCCGCAGATCGATCTGCTGCGGAGTTCGAATCGCGCCGTAAATCGTTGCCGGCGGACGGCTTTTGCGTTCGCTGACGCTGACGCTGATTTGCGGGTTTCTCAAATATTTTGATAAAAGCTGGGTTACATCGGCGCGAAGTTCTTTTTCAGAACGACAATTGGCGGAGATTCTTTCGTCAAAAAACGGGACTTGAAATTTTCCGTCTTCATCAATTCGCGCAACCGTATCGAATTGCGGTTCGCCGAGAACTTTGATCGTTATCTGATCTCCGGGACCGACCAGATAACCTCTTTCCTGGTCTTGAGTTGCGGGACTCACCTGTCCGAAGACAATTTGAAATAAACCGAATGTAAGGGCAAATAATAAAACAAACTTCATTTTCATAAAAATTCTCATCTAAATTAAATAATTTCTTATTTCGCACAAGAATAGCGCAGACTCGGCTTTGATTCAACCTTTTATAAAAGCGGTTGCCTGTTATAATGGAAACGATGCTTTGAATCCGGCGGAAGACGCGCGGCGAAATCCTGATTTACGGGCTTTTTAATAACCGAAACAAAACGCTTAATTATTCTAATAGTTGACAGTTTCGCTTTTGCCGAGTAATTTCAAAGTATAGCCGACACTAAACTAGTGATGAATTTTTTTTCAAAGACAAAGCAAACCGAAGAACGCCTTTGGTTTCTTCGCCGACCGTTTCAGTTTTTGGCGGATGTCGCCGTTTTAGCCGGTGCATTTTTTCTGGCGTATCTATTTCGTTTTGATTTCCGGCTCGATGAATACTATTTCAATAACGCGCTTAATCAGCTTCCGTTTGTCGTGCTGGTTCAATTTGCCTCGCTTTTCCTCGTCGGCGCATATTCGATAATCTGGCGATACGTCAGTTTTGAAGACATCAAATCCTTCTTAAAAGCCGCACTTATTTCCGGCGTAATTCTGATTTTGGTCAGACTCCTACTTTCCCCCGAACAATTTATTCGCTGGCAAGTTCCGCTTTCGATTATTTTGATGGACACGCTTTTTGCGTTTGCCGGACTTCTTGCGCTTCGACTTGTGCGTCGTTTTGTTTATGAAATCGGGGAAAAACGCTCGTTTCAAATAAGCAAACGCCGCCGCGTTAAACAATCGACTTTGCTTGTCGGCGCGGGAAGAATGGGCGCATTAGCCGTCAAAGACGTTTTAGGTCGCGGCGACACGGAGTTTGAAATCAAGGGTTTTGTTGACGACGACAAACATAAAAAAGGCGGAAGCGTCAATGGAATCAAAGTTTTGGGCACAACCGACGATTTGGCGCGAATCGTTGACGAACTGAATATCGAACAAGTCGTTATTGCGATTGATCAGGCGCAGGGCAAAGATATTCGTCGAATTCTGGACATCTGCGGCGCAATTCCCGTCAAGGCGCGAATCGTCCCGAGTCTGCACGAGATTATGCACGGACGCGTCAAGGTCAGCCGTATTCGCGATGTGCAGATCGAAGACCTTCTGGGGCGCGAACCGGTCGAACTCGACGACAAAAATCTGCACGAATTTTTAACCGGAAAAGTCGTTATGGTCACGGGCGCGGGCGGCTCGATCGGTTCGGAACTCGTGCGGCAGATTTCGGAATTTAAGCCAAAATTGCTTTTACTCGTCGAACGCACCGAATTTCCGCTTTTTCAAATCGAGCGCGAACTTTGCAAAGATTTTGACGATTTAAATTACATACCGCTTCTGGCGGACATCGGCGACGAATCGCGTATGCGCGAGATTTTCGCCGAATACACTCCGGAAGTCGTCTTTCACGCCGCCGCCCATAAACACGTTCCTTTAATGGAAGCGAATCCGACCGAAGCGATTAAAAACAATGTTTTTGCGACGAAACTGATCGGCGAACTCGCCGGCGAATTCGCTGCGAAGGGTTTTGTTCTGATTTCGACCGATAAAGCCGTAAATCCGACTTCCGTGATGGGCGCGTCAAAACGCATCGCGGAAATCATTCTGCAGGGCTTGAATCAAATTTACCCGACAAATTATATGGCTGTGCGGTTCGGAAACGTGCTCGGTTCGACCGGTTCGGTCATTCCGATTTTCCGTGAACAGATTCAGCAAGGCAAGCCGATTACCGTCACGCATAAAGATATGACGCGTTATTTTATGACGATTCCCGAAGCCTCGCAGCTCGTTCTGCAAGCCGGAGCATTGGGCGCGGGCGGCGAGATTTTTATTCTCGATATGGGCGAACCCATTAAAATTTTAGAC
>CAYUGW010000615.1:0-488 GCA_964444245.1 uncultured Blastocatellaceae bacterium
AAACTACAAAATCCGGCTCGTCGCCGAGCAGTTCGTCAAGCCAAATAGTCCCGTTCACTTTTGCCGAAAATACTTCTTCGACCGTTTTTCTTTCTTTAAACTGCATCATTCCGCCGGGGAAAATCCCCGCCGCGTGAATCACGCCGTCAATTTTTCCGAAACTATTTTTCGCTGTTTCAACGGCGATCCGCATCTGCGATTCATCGCCGACATCGGAGGACAAAATCAATACTTTCCCGCCCGATTTTTCAATCTGCCAAAGTTTGGCGAGAGTTTTATTCGTCAAATCGTCGGTTTCCGCCGATTCTAATAATTTCTTCCACACTTCAGGCTCGGGAAATTTTTTACGGCTGATTAAAACTAAGTTTGCTTGATATTTTTCCGCCAATTCTTCGGCGATTTCCAAAGCAACGCCGCCCAAGCCGCCGCTCAATAAATAAGTTCCGCCATTTTTAAAGCGTGAAATGAGCGTATTTTTTTCGGTTAAA
>CAYUGW010000615.1:498-2176 GCA_964444245.1 uncultured Blastocatellaceae bacterium
TAAAGCCGTCGGTTGAAAAGTCTGCCGCCAGCGATAATTTCCGCGAAAAGCAACGGTTCGTCCGGTTTCTTGGCTGTAAAATTCGTCAATTAAATTCGTCCATTGTCGCTCGCCAGAATTGCTCTCGATGTCCGCCCAAAATGCCGAAACGCCCAAAAATTCCTGCGAAGCCGTGCGCGTAATTCCGGCAACGGTCGAAAAACTCGGCGACGAAAAACTCTCTTCTTTACCGCTGACTTCAAAAAAATCTTCGGTAACGATCCCGAAATTTATTTGCCTTTCATTCGAACCATCGTTCAGATTCTGCAAAAAATACAGCGGACTGCAAAAAACATTGACCGCATCATTAGCCGGATTTTCGCCGATTGCGCTAAAATCCGCGAAAAACAAAACGCGATTCGGCAATTTGTTCTCATCTTTCAAAACCGAAACAAGTTTTTGATAATCGTCAAAATTTTGCGGATCGAGCGCATAAGAATCATTCCCGATTTTTGAAAATTCTTCACCGGCAAAAACAGTTTGTAATTCACAGATTCTGTCGTTTAGAATTCGCCGTAAGTTTTCAATTTTCGATTTGTCGAAAGCGAAAATTAACCAATTTTTCTTGGTTTCTTCTTTTTCTTGCAGTAAAATTTCGCGTTCCCAGGTCGGCGTGTAAAACCAACTTGCCACGTCCTTTCGTTTTCCTTGATTGCCGGATTTCGGTTTTGGGGATACTTCATCAATCCAATATTTTTCGCGCTCAAACGGATATGTCGGAAGCGCGATGCGAAAAGGTTTTTCGTCTTTGTGCAGGGCTTTCCAATCAATCTCGATGCCGCTCGCCCAGAGTTTGCCGACGGCGGCAAGAAAAGTTTCCGCATCATCAGATTTATCCAGCGGATGTTTGAGCGAATTAACAACTTTTGTCGAATAATCGCGCTGAAAATCCAATTCTCCTAAGCACGAATGCGCCAATGCGCCGAGCGTTCCCGAACCGATTTCGAGCAAAATCAAATCGTTTTTCTGAGCCGCCAGTTTCTTTATTCCATCGGCGAATTTGACCGTTTCGCGCAAATGCCTGACCCAATAATCGGGCGAAACGACATCTTCTTTTTTCGCCCAATCGCCCGTTACGTTGGAAATATAGGGAATTTGCGGCGCTTGTAAATTGATATTTGAAACAAAGTCTTTGAGTTCCCGTAAAATCGGCTCGACAAACCGTGAATGTGAAGCCGTGTCAACGTGAACAATTTTGGCTTCGACAGAC
This sequence comes from uncultured Blastocatellaceae bacterium, assembly GCA_964444245.1. Taxonomy (GTDB): domain Bacteria; phylum Acidobacteriota; class Blastocatellia; order Pyrinomonadales; family Pyrinomonadaceae; genus JAHCHG01. Next base: position 1,748 of record CAYUGW010000615.1, read on the forward strand.
TGCTCTGAAAGTTTTTCGGAAAAGTCGGCTATCGCTTCGCGCGAACCGGCAACGAGAGTTTGATGCGGAGCGTTTATAGCGGCAATATCCAGATTTTCCGGCAAAATTTTTCTGATTTCTTTTTCGCTCAGACTAATGCTCAGCATCGCTCCCGCTGGAAGTTTTTCAAACAATCTGCCGCGCAGGGCGACTAATTTCATTGCGTCTGCAACGCTGAAAACATCTGCCAGACACGCCGCGACGTATTCGCCCAAACTATGTCCGATCATTGCCGCCGGATGGATTCCTAAAGATTTCCAGAGTTTTGCCAGCGCGTATTCGACGGCAAACAAAATCGGCAAACCGATTGAAGGCTTGCGGATCAAACTCTGCCTGGACGGTCGAGGTGTCCTTATCTTGATCATCGGCGGCAGTGGCCGAGTCCTCTTG
>CAYUGW010000615.1:2186-2918 GCA_964444245.1 uncultured Blastocatellaceae bacterium
AAGAAATTCGTGCAGCGGTTTTTCAAATTCATCGGCAACCAAATCGAAACAAAGATCAAGTTCGCGCCTGAAAATCTTGTCCGAATCGTATAATCCGCGAGCCATCTGCAAATACTGCGCACCGCCGCCCGGAAACATAAAAACGACGACGGTTTTATCGGCTGAAGCCGTGTTAAAAGTTGTAAATCCGGCTTTGCCGCCAATTGCATTGACGGCTTCGGAATTGTTCGGACAAACGATTGCCCTGCGTTCGGGCAAAAACTTTCTTCCCGTTTGCAGTGTGAAAGCAACATCTTCAAGGCGAGTTTCGGGATTTTTTTCTAAAAATACGCCGAGATTTTTCGTCATTTTTTCGAGAGCAATTTCACTGTTTGCCGAAAGTAAAAGCAACCGCGGTTTTTCTATTTCAGCCTCTCTTGAAATTTTCGGCGGTTCTTCCAGAATCAAATGCGCGTTCGTCCCTCCAAGTCCGAACGAACTGACTCCGGCGCGTCTTTTTTCGCCTCTTTCGGTTTTCCATTCGCGCAATTTGGTATTGACAAAAAACGGACTTTCGGCAAAATTTATCGCCGGATTCGGATTTGAAAAATTTAAACTCGGCGGAATTTCACCGTTTTTAATGGCGAGCGTGGTTTTTATCAATCCGGCAACTCCGGCGGCAACGTCCGTGTGACCGATATTTGTTTTGAGCGAACCGATGGCGCAGTAATTTCGTTTCTCGGTGGCAAAAGC
>CAYUGW010000616.1:0-2917 GCA_964444245.1 uncultured Blastocatellaceae bacterium
TCCATAACTGTCGGGTTTCTGCCTAAAGTTAATTCTAAATTGATTGAAGCAGATATAAAAGCGCGTAATAAAACGGCATTATAATCAGGCGGAAAAGTCCGATATAAATAAACAGCATTAAGATCAAAAAGCCGAATTGTTCGAGCATCGTGAAAATCGGTTCGGCGCTTTCGGGCAGAAATGTCTGCAAAATCTTGCTTCCGTCGAGCGGCGGAAACGGCAGCAAATTAAAAATTGCCAGCGAAAGATTCAGAAGCATCAGTTTGCTGATGAACATTATCAGCGGATTCGTGCTTGATGTGAAAAAATCTCCGGCAATGAATCCCTGCGTCATCATAATTTTTGCCAGAATGATGCCGATAATCAGCAAAATCATATTTGCCATCACGCCCGCGGCGGAAACCATAACGTTTGCCAGATCCTTTCTGCGCCATTTGAGCGGATTGACCGGAGTCGGTTTTCCCCAGCCGATCAGCGGAACGGAAGCGACCGCGCCGCCGATTGCTCCGGCGATAAAAGCGACCGACGGAATCAGGAGCGTTCCGATCGGGTCGGTGTGCGAGATCGGATTGAGCGTCACGCGCCCTTCGCGTTGTGCCGTGTCGTCGCCGAATTTGAGCGACATCCAGGCGTGTCCGGCTTCGTGCGCCGAAATCGCCAGCAGCAGCACGATCATAAAAATTATAAAATGACTGATAAATGGTATTAATTCTATTCCGCCCATTATTAAAACTCCGTTTTCTTTTAACTAAAAATTACCGTAGTATTTTATTAGTGTTAAAAATTATAAATTGGTTGTTTTTACCATTAAATTGTGCCATTCTTTTAGCACAAAGCAAAATCTAATTTCGGGAAATTTATGATAAAAAAAATTCTGTTCGGCGGAGAAACGGGACTTTCGACGTTTGCCAATATCGGTTCGGCACTTCTGCGGATTTTTGCCGGTGTGGCGATGATGTTTGCACATGGCGCGGGAAAAATTCCGCCGCCGGCGGGTTTGGTTGAACGAACTGCAAGTCTCGGCTTTCCGCTTCCGACCTTTTTTGCGTGGGCGGCGGGGCTTTCCGAATTTGTCGGCGGCGCACTGCTCGCGCTCGGTCTGTTAACCAGAATTTCGAGCTTTTTTATCGCTTTTACAATGACGGTCGCCGTTTTCGGCGCACACGCCGCCGATCCTTTTGCCCGCAAAGAATTAGGTTTATTATATCTTTTCGTCGCGCTGATGTTCCTATTCAAAGGCTCTGGCGATTGGAGTATTGATGCTTTTTTAAGAAAAGATAAAAAGTAAAATTTGCTTAAAAAGCGATTTATCTAATTTCAAAGATCAAAGATCAAAAATCAAAAATATGCAGAATCATATCGTTTGCATTGCCAGCGAATTTAAAGGCAATGAGGTTTTGGAAGAAGCGAAAAAGGCGGGTTGGCGCGTTTCGCTCGTAACGCGCGAAGATTATAAAGATTCAAACTGGGTTTGGAATTGTTTGAGCGATTTCGTCACCGTTCCGATCTCCGCGACTTCGGAAGATTATATTCGCGCCGCGACGAATTTTGCCGGAAAATATCCGGTTCGGCGCATTATCGGCGTTGACGAATTCGACGTTTTAACCGCCGCCAGAGCGCGTGAGCATCTGCAAATCGAAGGAATGAGCAATTCGCACGCGCTTCGCTTTCGCGACAAACTGCGGATGCGCGTCGTCGCCGACGCGGCGGGAATTCCGTGTCCGGATTTTGTCGGCTGTTTTAATCCCGAAGATATTAATGCTTATCTGGAAAAGGTCGAATTTCCGGTGATCGTTAAACCACGCACGGAAGTTTCCGCGTTCGGAATTCGTAAATGCGAAAACGCAGCGCAGGTTTGGGACACTCTGAACGAACTCGATGCGCGGAATACGTGGCGCGATCATCCGTCGCAGTATCAGATCGAAAAATTTATCGAAGGCAATGTCTATCACGTTGATTCGGTGATTCATAATGGAAAGGTCGTCGCCGCCGGAGTCAGCAAATACGGCACAACGCCGCTCAATGTATCGCATCTCGGCGGAGTTTTTACGAGTTCGATTGTTGATTATCAATCAAAGCAGCGCCGCGAATTGGAAAAATTGAACCGTCAGCTTCTAAAGGCTTTTGAACATAAACACGGCGTTTCACACGCCGAATTTCTGGAATCGGCGGCGGACGGAAAATTTTATCTTTTGGAAGTCGCCTGTCGCGTCGGCGGCGCGTATATCGCCGATGCTCTGGAACAAGCCTGCGGTTTTAATCTCTGGCGCGAATGGGGAAAACTTGCCATCGAAACCGACGAAAATCCATACACGCCGCCGAAGACGCGCAAAGAATACGCCGGAGTCGCGCTCGCGCTCGCCAATCAGGAATGCCCCGACACATCCGCTTACACGGCGGAAGAAATCGTCTATCGCGTCAATAAACCGAAGCACGTCGGCTTGATCTTCCGCTCGAAAAGCCGGGAAAGAGTTGAGGAATTACTGGAAGAATATTCCGGCAGAATAACGGAAGATTTCCTGCAAATCGCGCCGACCAAAGAACGCCACGACGATCATTATCAGTAAAGAACGGAGCGCAAGAATGACTGGAGCGTAAGCGTCCCGCTTGCAACCGTCGCGATAGCGGCGGAAGCGGCGTTTGAAATCAAATCAAGTTTAGTGCAATCAGAGGCTTTTTCGCGCTCACGCGCTCATTGCAACCGGGACGGATTGCGCTCCAGTCATTTTTAGTTCATAAAATTCGTCTTTTTGTCTTTTCGGCTTGAATCATCTAAACTCTAAATTTTTATGATGACGGCTGCGAAAACAAAAATTCATTCACCGGAAGTTCTCGAACACGATTTGAATCAATACTTTCCCGAACTTCTCAAATTCGAATCACTTGAAGAAACGGAAAAATCCGCCGTTTATCAAAA
>CAYUGW010000617.1:0-2915 GCA_964444245.1 uncultured Blastocatellaceae bacterium
ATTCGTCGCCCGCATACCAATTCTGCACGGTCGAATATTTGATCTCCGCATCGTCCAAAGCAACAAGTTCGACAACCGCCGCGTGAAGCTGATTCGTATCGAACTGAGGCGCGGTGCAATTGTGAACAGCGAAACCTTTGACAAGATAACTATGCGTTTCGGCAACGTCAATGTTGAATACCAAATCATCGAAACTTTCTCGCGTAACTTCACGAATAGGAACGATAAAATGCGTTTCGGTTTCTTGAATCGCTTCAAAATTAAGTTCACTTTCAGCAGAAAATAATTCCGTTGTTTCGACGCAACGAATCCGCTTAGCGGATGGCAGAGAGTAGCCCACAGTGGAGCGAAGCGGAACTGTGGGTATCGTTTCAGAAATATTATTCAAGCCCGTGTAACAGGCGACAGAATCGCGTTCCTTTTCTGTCGTCCGCTTCACGGACTCAAAAACTCGAGATGACGTTTCCCCATAGCTTGCGCTATGGGCTACATGCTGTCGTCCGCTTCGCGGACTGATTGACGATTTCAAATCAATTTGCGTTTCCGCAAACTGTGAATTAAATGCTTCAAATTCATTTCCGCTTAACGCCGTCGAATCTTTGCGTTGCAATTTCGGCACAAGCACAAAATCGCCTTTTTCAAGTTCATCGGCTTTGATAAATTTTGCTTCGGCTTTCAATAATTTGTTTGTATCAACTTCCGGCAGCCAGCCGTTTCTTGGTTTTCGCGGTTTCAAAACGTCTTTGCGCTTGATCGCATAAACCGGATGTTCGGGCGTAAGTTGAAACTCGTTATAACGCGACATCGGACGAACGGTAATCATTTCGCCTTTAAATTGGCGAACCATCGCGGCGCGAACCTTTTGCAGTTTGCCGTTGTGGTCATAAACTTTGTCTCCGGCTTTGATGCCTTCGATATTTCGCCAGCCTTCCGCCGTCAAAACCTGTTCGCCCGCCGGATGACAGCCTTCGTTATAAGCGACATACGCGCCTTCTTCGGCAACAATTAACGTGCGTTCGAATTGTCCGGCTTCCTGCGTGTTGATTCTGAAATATGTTGAAAGTTCCATCGGGCAGCGCACGCCTTTCGGGATGAACACGAACGAACCGTCCGAGAAAACCGCCGAATTCAGCGCGGCGTAATAATTATCCGAAACAGGCACGACCGAGCCGAGATATTTTTGGATAAGTTCCGGGTATTCTTCGACCGCTTCGGTAAATGAACAGAAAATCACGCCCGCTTTTTTTAGCTTTTCCTTGTAGGTCGTCGCCACCGAAACCGAATCGAAAACCGCGTCAACCGCGACATTTGCCAGCATTTTTTGCTCGGTCAGCGGAATTCCCAATTTTTCAAAAGTCCGCAACAATTCCGGATCAACTTCGTCCAGAGATTGCTTTTTCGCCTTTTGTTTCGGCGCGGAATAATAAGAAATATTTTGAAAATCAATGTTCGGATAATCGAAATTCGCCCAATTATCGGGCTGTTTCATTTCCAGCCAGCGGCGATACGCTTTCAGACGAAAATTCAAAAGCCATTCCGGCTCGTTTTTCTTTGATGAAATCAGACGCACCGTGTCTTCCGATAAACCTTTGGCAATCGTTTCCGTTTCGATGTCGGTCGTAAAACCGTATTTATATTCCCTGTTTGTTAATAATTCTGCTGCTGTTGACATAATTTAGTTCCAAATTTCAAATTCCAAATTTCAGATTTTTGCGCTTTTTTCCGGTGTTTTTAGCTCAAAGCGACTGTTTTGTTTATTCCCTGTATGCGGTGAAAACGCTCGTCCACCTTTTTTTCCGTTCCGATAAGCTGCGCCAGAGTTATCTGCGACAGCGCATTTTGGACGATTTCGTGTAGCCCGACAATGACGGGACGAATGCCGCAATCGCCTTTGTGAACGCATTTTTCCAGAACGCCCGTGTAGCTTTCGCAATGATTGCCGATCTCGTCCGCATCCAAAATTTTGATGACTTCGCTCAGATAAATTTCACTAGCGGCGCGCGCCAGAGAGTAACCGCCTTTTGTGCCGCGTGTCGCCTGCACGAATCCGGCTTTATTCAAAAGCCACATCAATTTTCCGGCGTTTGCCGTCGAAATTCCTTCGCGTGCGGCAATCTGCGGCAGCGTCAAACTTTCATCTTCTTTTAACATCGCCAGCTGCAAAAGGCAGCGTAAACCGTATTCTTCTTGTGCCGAAATTTTCATCGTTTTATCCGCTAAAAAAATTCTCTATAATTTATTTCAAGTTTAAGACTATCAATTCCTTACTTTTTTATCAAGATTAGAAGCTGCCAACTTTCTTTTTCCCGCAAACTCTTTTACTTTAGATGTAATCAACTCATTTCGGAGCAATTATGAAATTAAGAATCAGAGGAAATTTGATCAGATTCCGCCTGACGCAAGGCGAGGTTGAAGAACTCGGCAAGCGCGGACAGATCGAAGAAGCAATCGAATTCGGCGGTTCAATAAACGAAAAACTGACTTACGCGCTCGTTTTATCCGGCACAACCGCAGAAATCGCCGCTAAATACGACAGCGGAAAAATCGCCGTTCTTATTCCCCAAGCGATTGCCGATGAATGGATTGGCAGCGACCGAATCGGCATCAGCGGCGAGCAAATTTTGGATAAAGATAAATTTTTGAGTATTCTGATCGAAAAAGACTTTGCTTGTCTGACCGAACGCGCCGGCGAAGACGAATCAGACAATTTTCCGCATCCCGATGCCGGCAAATCTTGCTGAAAATTCCCGACTTTACTCTAAATATCCCAAGTTGCCAGTTAACGCTGAAGAAGAAATTTTGCCCGCGAAAAGGCGCGAAATAAGAATAAAGTTGAAATCGCTTTTTAATATTTCGCGTCCATTCGCGTACTTTCGCGGGCAAAAAAAACAAAAGTTTTTGTAACCGGCAACTTG
>CAYUGW010000618.1:0-2911 GCA_964444245.1 uncultured Blastocatellaceae bacterium
AGATAATTTCCGTCTTCGCTCGACCAACTGCTGTGCATAGCATTTCCGGCAGTTATGCTCGTCTGATCTTCAATAAATCCTAAAAGCGTCGGAGCTTGCGTCGAAATATTTGAAATATCGTAAATTTCGGTTCTGCCGCGATTTGTTGAATTTCCCCAACCCGATGTAAACATACGGTTTCCGCGAATATGCATGGCGTGAACCCAATTAACTTCGGTCGGATTCAAATCCCGTACGAAAACAGGATTTGCCGGATTGCTGATGTTGATGAATTTGATAATTTTGTTGGAAAATCCGTTGAAATTCTGAATCAGATAATCGCCCCAGACCATCATCTCGTGAATCGAATTAAATCCGTTGCCGGTTGTCGAATTAACTCTGCCGAGTAATACCGGATTATACGGGTCGGTCAGATCGACAATATGAACGCCTTGCCCGTTGCCGCTGCCGAAATAGCCTCGATTTCCATAGACGATGGCTTCGAGAAATTGAATATTCGCGCCCGGATTATACCACGAGGCAAGCACCGGATTATCAACATCGGTAATGTCGTAAATAAAAACACCGCGGCAGTTATAACTTCCCTGCACGGCGATATTTCCGTCGGCATAAATATCGGCAAATTTCAACCTGGAAGAAGTTGCACAAGACGGCGTAATTTGCGCACGAAGACGCACTTTTTGAGCAAAAAGAGTTTCGCCGAAACTAACAATAACAACCAACAAAACTAAAAAAAATACAATAAAATTCGTATTTTTAAAAGGTTTAGAATTCATTTTTCTCTCCAACGGCAAATAAAATTGTTTTGATAGATTTGTATTTTTACTTATTTTCAGATAAATAACAAGTTGTTTGAATGTAAGAAGTTATGTATTTGGGCGGATAAATCCTGATTTTTGATTTGGGAAAACAAAAATCAGGAAACCGCTTGCGAAGCCTCGCGCATAATCAGATCGAAAGTGCCGGGAGCAACTTTGCGAAACCGCCGATTTCGGTTGAGCGAAACGGCAATCGAAATCGTCGGATTATTACCTTTGAATTCAAAACCGCCGGTCAGCAGTTGGGTATAAAGATCATTGACATGGAGCGGGCGGCTTGCCTCACGAAGCAGCAGAGTGCAAGCCTGCGTGATCGTCCGGTCGGCAAAACGATGGCTCAAAGGTTCGACATTATGATTGATCGGCGGAACATTTCTCTGATTATTATTGATATAAGAAACCGAACCGCCCGTGTTTCTGTAGTTTGTATGCGGCGGCGGTTGTGTTTGCGGCTGATTATTCGGATTATTCGGACGCGGCGGCATATTTATTTCTTTCTGAACATCATAATTATTCTCATACTGTACGGGCGGATTCACTTTCCAGGATTTATTGCTCGAACCCATCGTCGCCAGAAGACTGTAAATCGCCTGTTCGGTTTGCGCCGCGCTGTTTTCCATCGCCTGAATTTCCTGACGCAAGCTTTCCGCTTCGGTTTCAACTTCGCGCAATCTGCCCAAAAGACGATTCTGCGCGTTCCGCGTTTGCCGCAAACTCTGTTCCAACGTCGCTATCAGATTTTCGTTTATCATAAGACTTTTTAAATTATTGATTGCTAGTGATTATTTGATGAAACTTAAAAACTCAAAAAAACAACTAACGCTCAATAATTATCCATTAACGTGTCATTTGTTTCTTTCAACCATATATCCCGGAATTTCTTCTAAGGCTAAACGATACTCTGTTTTCGGCAAAATTTCAAGATTTTTTATTGAAAGGTCGGCAAATTCGTAAGCTCTTTTTCTGGTTTCGTTTAACAAACCGTGTCGGTCTAATTTATCGAGCAGCGATTTGCGGGAAACATTTTCATAATCGCCGTCGTGCATAACCCTTTCCAAATCCTTTTTGATTTCGGGCTGTTTTTTGACTAATAAAATCAAAGGCAGAGTCAATTTTCCTTCCAGCAGATCCGCGCCCGAAGCCTTGCCCAAAACCTCCTTTTCCGCCGTAAAATCAAGCACATCGTCGGCAAGCTGAAAAGCCGTTCCGAGATTCATCCCGTAATCTTTGAGAGCCTTTCGCTCCCCGGCGGTCGCACCGCCGACAATCGCGCCGATCTCGCAGCACGCCGAAAAAAGATAAGCGGTTTTTCTCTGCAAAATATCGAAATATTCGGTTTCGGAAATATCCGATCTGCCGAGCGTCGTCAGTTGAATGAGTTCGCCCTCGGTCATCTTGCGCGTCACAAATGTCAAAATATCGAGAATTTCCAGAGAACGTTCCTGCAAACTCGTTTCAAACGCCGACATATAAAGCCAATCGCCCATCAAAACCGAAGCCTGATTGCCGAACCGTGCATTGACCGACGCACGACTGCGCCGCATATCCGAATTATCAATTATATCGTCATGAACGAGCGTCGCCGTATGCAGAAATTCCATTACGGTCGCAATTCGAATCGAGTTTTCCGCTTTTCCATTGCCGCCGACCGCGTAATTCGACAAAATATTCAAAGCCGGACGCACACGCTTGCCGCCCGATTTCTGCAGATAATCGCCTAAGTAATTAATAACCTGAATATTTGAATTTGCCTGCCGCTCGAATTCCTTTTCAATCAAACCGAGTTCCGTTTTGATTAAATTAAAAATCCTTTGCGCCGCGATCTGCGGATTTAATTTTTCTCTGATTGGTGAAAATGTCTGCATTTATTTAGTTTCGCGGCTACGTGAGAAAATTTTTATATTCGTGATATAACCGGGATACATCTCGCTTGACGGTTTGCTTAAAGCGTCGCGCCAAATAGATTTCCAAGACGAATTATCTATTGTAGCGATAATCGCCATATCGGATTTGATACCAAGCATAAAATAATTTATCGGATAAACCTTCGGAATAGTCGTTTCCTTCTGCCCTTCGTAATCTGCAAATTTCAA
>CAYUGW010000619.1:0-2898 GCA_964444245.1 uncultured Blastocatellaceae bacterium
AGTGTAATAATATCAAAGACTACGATGGAATTTTAATCTGACAAAGTAGAATTAACGGATGAGTTTTTTTATTTTATTCACTCAGCTTGGTATTACGAACATTTCTAATTAAAATATGTGAATTTTTTCAAATGGCGAACTCAGCCTTTAGATTTCCGGTTAATATCGGTTGATGAGAAAAATTATCACAGAAACATTTCTTTTTAAGAAGTTTTTCGGCTTCGGCTGCAGGAACGGGTTTTGAGAAAATATAACCTTGCCCGAAATCGCAATCGAGGGCTTTGAGCATTGAAAGTTGTTCTTTGTTTTCGATTCCTTCGGCGACGACTTCCATTCTCAGGCTTCGCGCCAGAGTCAGAATCGTGCGGATGATTTCGGAATTTTTTGAATGCGAGGTCATATCGGAGATAAATGAGCGGTCAATCTTCAAGCGATCAATCGGGAAACGGTGAAGATAGCTCAGAGATGAGTAACCCGTACCGAAATCATCGGTAGTCAGCCAAACGCCCAAATCTTTTAATTGGTTGAGCAGATTTTCCGCAGTTTCACTGTTTTCCATAATCGCGCTTTCGGTGATTTCAAGATTGAAATTGTCCGGTGAAAGTTTCAATTCCTGTAAAGTATTTAAAATAAATTCGTGCAGATCGGCGCGGGCGATTTGTTTGGGCGAAAGATTGACGCTCATCAGCAGATCTTCATCAACCAGATCATTTTCCTGCCAGAATTTCAATTGACGGCAAGCTTCACTGATAACCCAATTTCCGATTGGAACAATCAAGCCCGTATCTTCGGCAATCGGCACGAAATCCGACGGTGCGATCATTCCGCGTTCGGGATGATGCCAGCGCAGGAGTGCCTCGAATTCTATTATTTTCCCGTCGGAAAGCGAAACTATCGGCTGATAATGCAGTTCGAATTCATCGCGTTCGAGAGCGCGGCGCAGATCGGTTTCGGTTTTCAGCAGATTCGCCGCTTTGATATACATTTCCTGATCGAAAATCTGGTAGCAATCTTTGCCCAAGGATTTAGCCCGATACATCGCCGTATCGGCATCTCGCAGAAGTTCTTCGGGCAAGGTGTAGCCTGTTTCGGAAAATGTAATGCCAATCGAAGTTGAAGTAAAAATATCGTTTCCGTCAATCAAAAAGGGATTCGAAAGCGATTGCAGAATTCGTTCGGCGACGACTATGGCATCGGAAATGCTTTTTATATCTTCGAGCAGAAGGACAAATTCATCGCCGCCGAGCCTTGAAACCGTATCAACCGTTCGGACGCAATCCTTCAAGGTGTCGGCGATTCCGCACAAAAGTTTGTCGCCGATCAGATGACCGAGCGAATCATTGATCACCTTAAAGCGGTCAATATCCAAAAAAAGTACGGCAAATTGAAAATCCGGGTTGCGGCGTTTGCGGGCAATCGCCTGCCGAAGCTGATTTAATAAAAGAGCGCGGTTCGGCAAACCGGTCAGAGCGTCGTGCAGCGCATTGTGGCGAAGCTGGGCTTCCGCCCATTTTCGTTCGCTGATATTGCGGGCGATGCCCTGTATCGCTACGGGTTCGGCGTTTTGATAAATCAGACGGCTGCTGATTTCAAAAGTCAGACGGTCATTATCGGCATTGATAAAATCAACCTCGATATCGGTGCGCGGTGTTCCGTCGAGCTGTCGCCGGAGCATTTTTTCGATAGTTTTATGATGTTCGGGCGGAACAATCGAAAAATAATTTTTTTTGAGTGCCTCTGTCTGCGAATATCCGAGCAATTTTTCGCCGGCTTTGTTGAGAGAAGTAAAATTTCCTACGAGATCGGTCGTATAGATCAGATCGTTGGCGTTTTCGATCAAATCGCGGTAGCGTTCTTCGCTTTCCCGCAGAGCGTCTTCGGCAAGTTTACGCTCGGTAAAATCTGACATTGCGCCGATCATCCGCGTCGGCTGATAATTCTCGTCGTAGATTATATAACCGCGGTCAAAAATGTATGCGTAATGCTCGTCAAACTGGCTGAAACGGTATTCTTCCGACCAGTATTTCGTGCCTTGTGCGAAGGTTTCATCCAGAGCGGATATAATTCGTTTGCGGTCGTCAGGGTGAATTCGTTCTTCCAGCCAGATCATATCCGGCGATTTTTTATAATCCTTAAAATTGCTCTCGGTTTCGCCGCCGTCGGTTTGAAGATTTTTCTTCGGCACGAGATTATGCTCGTAAATAATATCATTCGTCGCCTGTGCAGCAAGATAATATCGTTCTTCGCTTGCCTGCAAAATCTTTTCGGCAATATCGCGTTCGGCGATTTTTTGCTGCATTTCGATGTGAGCCTTTTGCAGCTCATCTTCGGCTTTGACTCGATTTGTTTCCGATTGCGAGAAACGCAAAGCCAAATCATTTATAGAACTTGCAATCTGTCCGAATTCATCTTTTTTATCAAACGAATGACAGGGTTCAACTTCGCCCAGAAGCGTCGAAGCGGCAAACTTTTTGATTTGATTTAAAGGTGAAAAAATCTGGCAACTGAGAAAAAATCCGGCAAAAAGAGCAATCGAAATTCCGCTTAAACCGAGCAAAACATAAACAAAAAGTGTGGAATTATTCGAGGTATCTTTAAAATAAAAAAACGCTCCGGTAATGGTTGCGGAGAAAATTAAAAGGGAAACAAAAATCAGATAAATTTTCCAAAAAGTTGGGGATTGAATCATAAAAATTGTTGAATGAATTATTTTTTGGAAAGGAAAAAAATAGGTGAAGTGTAATTAAAGAAATAATGCAAAAAATATAAAAATCTCAGCGCACAAGTTCGCCTTGCTCAAACATATCGGCAAAAAAACTGATAACTTTAATAATATTAAGGAGTATTAGAGCGTAAATTAAATTTTAAGGCGTTTGAAAAAAGTTTGGAGTCCCGCCT
>CAYUGW010000620.1:0-2885 GCA_964444245.1 uncultured Blastocatellaceae bacterium
GCGCACCCACAATGTTTTGCGAATGGATGAAACTCCGAGAGAAATTCCGAACAGTGTTTCGGTAATGCCTTCAAATCTCAAAGCGCGTCCGAATTCGACATTTACAATCGGCAAATTTAATTCGGATCCCGTAAATTCCGGTGCGCCAATCGGACGCGGAACCGGAAATAAATCAGGTGCCGGACCGGGAATCGCCAATAATTCCGAGCCGGTTGAAAAAACGGAAAAAGATAAAATCGAAGAACCGCCGCCCGTTATCAAAAAAGAAGTAAAACCGCCGCCGATGGTTTCCGGCGGAGTCGTCAACGGTAAAGCGCGAAATCTGGTCAAACCGAATTATCCCGTTCCGGCGAAAACTGTTGGGGCGAAAGGCGAAGTAAAAGTTCAGGTCGTAATTGATGAAGACGGAAACGTAATTTCCGCAACCGCCGTCAGCGGACATCCGCTTTTGAAATCTTCGGCGGTAACGGCGGCACGAGCGTCGAAATTTTCACCGACGACTTTATCCAAGCAAAAAGTAAAAGTTACGGGTTTTATCATTTATAATTTTAGTTAAAGATAAAATCGGATACATTTTTTGTCCGCGAAAAAGACGCGAAAAAAACACGAAAGAGAAAAATGAAAATTTTTCGCGTCTTTTTCGCGTCTTTTCGCGGATAAAGTTTTTTTGCGGTTTTCAAGTTTTGAAAAATATTCTATGCTAATTTTCTCACTTAAATTTTTATGGAAATTTTTTTGTTAACTGTCCGATTATTTCTTGCCGCAATTTTTCTCGTTGCCGGAATCGGCAAATTGCTCGACTTAAAAGGTTCGGAAAAAGCCGTCAAAGATTTCGGCATTCCCGAGATTTTGGCAAAACCCGTTTCGGTAATTTTGCCGATTCTGGAAATTTTAATAGCTTTAACTTTTTTATTTATTGAAACTTCGTGGTTCGGCGCAATCGGGGCAAGTCTTTTGCTTTTAACTTTTATCGGCGGAATGCTGTATCAGTTGAAACTCGGAAATGCGCCTGATTGCCATTGTTTCGGGCAGATTCATTCCGAACCGGTCAGCGCAAAAAGTTTGATTCGCAATGGAATTTTCGCGCTTTCAGCACTTTTTCTAGTTTTCAGCGGACAAACCGTTCAAGGTTTGAATTTGTTTGATTCGAGTCTAAATTCGGTCGGAAAAACGGATTATATGCAAATAATTATCGGTTCGGCAATCGTCGTACTTTTAGCGGCGATTGTTTATTTTTTAAAACAAATTTCTCAGCAGCAACTGCAAATATTGCGGCGAATCGAGGTTTTGGAAATCATTTCGAGCGAGGGAAAAGCCGTCGAGCGTGAAAATGTCGGACACCCGCAAGACGGTTTGCCGGTCGGTGCGCCCGCGCCCGATTTTATTTTGCCGGATGAGAATGGGAAAACTGTCGCGTTTGAACATCTTTTAATGCAGACAAAACCTCTGCTTTTCTTTTTTGTCAGCCCGAATTGTAATCCGTGTAATGCGCTTTTGCCTGAAATTATGACTTGGCAAAAAGATTTGGGCGAGAAATTTAATTTTGTGTTTATTTCAAGCGGAAAAGCTAAGGAAAACACGGAAAAATTCGGCGAAGTTGCGGGGCAGATTCTGCTGCAAAAGGAAAGGGAAATTTCCGAAGAATTCGGCGCGATCTGGACTCCGACGGCTCTTCTGATAAATTCCGACGGAACGATCGGCAGCCGCAACGCCGCCGGAGATAAAGCGATTCGTGAACTGGTCGAAAAAGTTAAAACCGAAGGCATCGGCAAAGATTTGTTTTATATTACGAACGGCGACGGCGGCGTACGAAAATCAAAAATCGGTGAAAAAGTTCCCGAATTTAAAGTTGCAGATTTACAGGGCAGAAAAATCGGCGCGGATGATTTTCGCGGCAGAAAAACGCTCGTTGCCTTTTGGAGTTTGGGTTGTCCGCACTGCAAAAATATGATCGAAGATTTGCGCGAATGGGAAAAAATCAAAGGTCAGGACGAACCGGATTTAATCGTTTTTTCCGACGGCGAGCCGGAAGCGCACAAATCTTTGGAACTAAATTCGCCGATTATTTTGGATAAAGATTATAAAATCGCCGGACAATTCGGCATGAGCGGAACGCCTTCGGCGGTTTTGGTCAATGAAAACGGCGAGATTATATCGGAAACCGCCATCGGTGCGCCGCAGATTTGGGCTTTATTGGGCAAGAAAAAATAAGATTTTTTTAACGCAAAGTCGCGAAGGCGCAAAGGCGCAAAGTTTTAATTAATAAATGGAAAAACCGATTGAATGGAAAGTTACCGCGCAAGAGGGAAATGCGCGTGCCGGTGTTTTGCGAACGAGGCGTTCCGAGATTGAAACGCCCGTTTTTATGCCCGTCGGAACGCAAGCGACGGTTAAAGGCGTGCGGTTTGAATTTTTGGAAGAAGAACACGATGCGCATATAATTTTGGGAAATACCTATCATTTATGGCTTCGCCCCGGAACGGAAATTATCAGGCAATTGGGCGGTTTGCATAAATTTTCAACCTGGAATCGTTCGCTTTTAACCGATTCGGGCGGTTTTCAGGTTTTTTCTCTGACCGATCTGCGGAAATTGACCGAAGAAGGCGTTGAATTCCGCTCGCATATTGACGGAACAAAAATGTTTCTGTCGCCGGAAGTTTCGATGGAAATTCAGGCGGCTCTGGGCGCGGAAATCGTTATGGTTTTCGACGAATGTCCGCCGGGCGATGCCGGAATTGACGTAACCAGAAAAAGTCTTGAAATGACGGCGCGCTGGGCTTTGCGGTCGAAAAATCGGTTTAATGAATTGCAAAATACCGGAATGGACACCGGATTTTTATCGCCGGAATTTCATAACCAAAGATCAAAGATCAAAGATCAAAGAT
>CAYUGW010000621.1:0-2872 GCA_964444245.1 uncultured Blastocatellaceae bacterium
TTCTGTCGAAATATACATTTTGGGGACGCAACGCGATTATTGTAATCATCTCGATTCCGACGGCGATTCCGACCGCCGTTGCCGGATTCGCGTTGCTGCTGCTCTGGGGACCTTACGGACTTTTGGGGCAGTATCTTTCGCCGGAATTTCAAATAATGTTCACGCCGTATGCGATTATTCTGGCGAATATTTTCGTAACTTTTCCGCTTGCTTTCGGCGTAATTATGCCCGTTCTCGAAACAATGAGCCATTCGCTCGAAGAAGCGTCGGCAACGATGGGCGCGACGCGCTGGCAGACGTTTTGGCATATCACTATGCCCAGTTTGCGCGGAGCGATTGTCGGCGGTGCGCTGCTTACTTTTGCGCGGTCGGCGAATTCGGCTCGACGATTCTGGTTTCGGGAAACCTTGCCGGACGCACGCAAACCGCGCCGCTTTATATTTTTGCCAAATTTAACGAAGGTCAAGTCGAAGCGGCAAACGCCGTCGCCATCGTCCTGGCGGTTTTTTCATTTGTAATTTTCAGCGTGTTGTTTTTTGCGCGTGATTGGCTGGAAGCGGAATAAAAAGATCATTGCCCGCGAAAGTGCGCGAAAAGGCGCGAAATAAAATTTAACAATTTTCGTGATTTCCGCGTATTTCGCGGGCAAATAAAAAGTAATGAATTATTCAACGGAAAATAAACAAATTGCGGTCAGCGTGCGGAATTTAAGCAAAAATTTCGGTGCGGTAAATGTTTTAGCGGATATAAATTTTGATGTCAATGAAGGCGAAACGATCGTTCTGCTCGGCGCGAGCGGTTCGGGTAAAACAACGATTTTGCGGATCATTGCCGGACTCGAAACTGCCGATTCGGGAAGCGTGATTCTGCACGGAAAAGATGTAACGAATCTTCCGGCGCGCGAACGCGGAACGGGCGTGATTTTTCAAAGCTACGCGCTTTTTCCGAAAATGACGGTCGAAAAAAATATCGCTTACGGGCTTCGCCTGCGGCGGAAAAGCAAAAACGAAATCAAAGAAACGGTCGCGCGTCTGATCAGGCTCGTCCATCTCGAAGATCACGTAAAAAAATTCCCTTCGCAATTGTCCGGAGGTCAGCAGCAACGCGTTGCCATCGCGCGTGCGCTTGCCTATAATCCGGAAGTTCTACTTTTTGACGAACCGTTCGGTGCGCTCGACGCGCAGATTCGCACGACTTTGCGGCGCGAAATTCGTGCGCTTTTAAAGGAAATCAATGTGCCTTCGATCTTTATCACGCACGATCAGGAAGAAGCTCTCGAACTCGGCGACCGCATCGGCGTGTTAAATGCGGGAAGATTAGAACAGATCGACACGCCTTTTAATGTCTATAACAAACCCGAAACCGAATTCGTCGCCACGTTCTTAGGCGCGGCAAATCTTCTGCTCGGCGTGGTTTATGAAGGCAAGATCGCGGTCGGAGACGCTTATATTCAGGCAGCGGAAGAAACTAAGGACTTTCGCAACGGTCAATCCGTCAAACTGGTTTTTCGCCCCGAAGACGTTTTTTTGCGTGAGCCGGAAAATCTGACGCAGAAATATCAAAGATTATCCGCCGGAGTAGTCGAGGAAGTCAATTTTGTCGGCGCGTTCGAGCGCGTCATCGTGCGGCTTCATTTAACGAATGAACAGCCCGTAATCGTGACAAGACCGAAAACCGAAACGCTGGCTTTTCCGCTCAAACCCGGACAGGAAGTAACTGCCGGATTGGTCAGATTCCGCGTTATTCCGAATTTTACGCTTTCCACGGAAAGAGCAAGTAAAATGGTGTAATTTTTTGTAGTTAAAACAAGGAGTAAAAAAATTATGAACGCACCTGTATTTGACGGAAATTTACGAAAAAATATCGTCCGCGTACCTGAAGCGATCGATAATTGTTCGGGCATCAGAATTTTGGGCAGATTGCTGAAATCATTTATTTTTTCGACCGATGTCGCCATTATCCGCAACTGTAATGCCGACGCGATTATGGCGGTTTATCCGTTCACGCCGCAGCCGATCATTAGTCACGCATTAATGCTGGTTTCGGACAAACCGGTTTTCTGCGGAGTCGGCGGCGGTCTGACTTCCGGCAAACGCTCGGTCGAAATCGCCATTGACGCTGATTTTCAAGGCGCGATGGGCGTTGTCTTAAACTCCCCGACACCAAACAGCCTGATCAAATCGGTTAAACGAAAACTGGAAATTCCCGTCATCGTTACTGTCGTTTCCGAAGACGAGGATTTTACGGGTAGAATAGATGCCGGAGTTGATATTTTCAATATCTCCGGCGGTTTAAAAACGAGAAACATCGTCGAAAAAATCAGAAAGCTCGCGCCGGATTTTCCCGTCATCGCAACGGGCGGAAGAAACGATCAAACCATCCTCGAAATCATCGAAGCCGGAGCCAATGCCGTTTCCTATACGCCGCCTTCGACCGGCGAACTCTTTAAACCGGTGATGGAGAAATACCGGATACTTGCCGGTAAATAATTATTTTGCAAGCGGCGTGAACTGCCAGACGAGCGGAATTGCGATCATTGCCACGATAAAAATTATGACGTTTAACAACGCACCGACTCGTGGGAAATCCGTAAAACGATAATTTCCGACACCGTAAACCAGAACATTTGCCTGATGTCCGATGGGCGTTAAAAACGTCGTCGAAGCACCGATGGCGATTCCCATCAGAAACGGGTATGGTTCGTAACCCATTCCGACGGCGATGGCAATTCCGATCGGCGCGAGCAGAACCGCCGCCGCCGCGTTTGACATCACTTCGGTTATCAAAGTAGTAAAAAGAATCAGACACGCCAGCAGAACATACGGACCGTAATCGCCCGCGCCATAGACGATCCAATCGGCAAGCCAACGCG
>CAYUGW010000622.1:0-2866 GCA_964444245.1 uncultured Blastocatellaceae bacterium
TAAAAAATGGCGGTAAATAGTTCGCAAATCGGATTTTTTAATATTTTTACGCTTCGTGTCCGGCAGGAAAATCAAGGTTTTTCCAACATTTGAAATTTGAAATTTGAAATTTGAAATCTGAAATCTGTTTACTTGTGCTTCTGTTCGGGAAGAACTTTATCAATCTGCGCCCGCAGGATTTTCGGATCAACCACACCCGTTTTTTGATAGACGAGTTTGCCTTTGGAGTTGAAAAGCAGAGTTAAAGGATAAGTTCCCGAAAATCGCGGCGCGATTCGGCGGATGGCTTTGAGCGTTCCTGCATCATCGAGATCAATCAGGAAAGACGGCATTTTCGCTTCGTATTGGGCAAGAAATTCGGGAATTCTCGTGTCAATTATACCGAAATCATCAATCGAAACTATCACGAAATTCAAACCCTTTTCGCGGTAATCTTTATCAATTTCGACCAGATCTGGAAATTCGACTCGGCACGGTCCGCACCACGTCGCCCAGAAATTTATCAAAACCGGCTTTTCATTTTCGGGCGATTTGGCGAGAGTTTTCAAATCTTCCGCGTCAATCACGGTCGTTTTGACAGCGTCGGGCGAGAGATAAATTTGCGCCGAAACCGAAACCGCGCAGATCGTGAAAATAAAAATCGTGAAGATCAGTTTTGTCATTTTTTTCTAATTTTTGCCCGCGAATAAACGCGAAAAAGCGCGAAAAAAAGAAAATGTTTTTAATATTTTAGCGTAATTTCGCGCCCTTTCGCGGGCAAATTCATTTTATTTCACTTCCATTCCCTCGATCTCGCCGTGCGTTTTTTTCAATAATTCTGCTACGGTTTTTGCCAAATCTTCCAACAAACCTTTTGTTTTTTCATCGGTCATTTCAAAACTTTCGCCCTCGAACATTTCGCCGACCTTGGCAACGGCGATTTCCATCGGCAAAACGTTGACCAGCATAATCGTCAAAACGCCGCGAAGATGCGCCAGACAGCGGATTCCGCCGAATGCGCCGGGCGAAGCCGTCATAATTCCCGCGACTTTTCCTCTGAAAACTTCGATCATTCCGAATTCGTCGGATTTGCGCGAAGTCCAGTCAATCATATTTTTCAATCCGCCCGGAACAGAACCGTTGTATTCCGGCGAAGCGATCAAAAGACCGTCGTGCGCGGCTAAAATTCTCTGCAATTTGAGCGCGTTTTCGGGAAAACCGTTTTCCCTGTGATCGTCCCCGTCGTAGATCGGCAGCGGATAATCTTTCAAATCGATAAATGTAACTTCCGCGCCCGCATTTTCCGCGCCTTTCATCGCCGTTCTAACGACTCGTTTGTTGTAAGACAATTCGCGCAAACTGCCGGCGAATGCTAAAATTTTTATTTTTTTTGCCATAGTTTTTACAAATGTATAATGATTTTGTTTATATTATCCATTATCCATTATCCATTTGTAAAAACTATGATCAAACCATTTCAAAACACACATCCGAAAATTCACGAAACTGCTTTTGTTGCCGAAGATGCGATAATTATCGGCGATGTCGAGATCGGCGCGGAATCGAGCGTTTGGTACGGTTCGGTTTTGCGCGGCGATGTCAATTTTATCCGCATCGGGAAACGCACGAATATTCAGGACGCAAGCATCATACACGTTTCTTCTAAAACTCATTCGACCGTTTTGGAAGACGAAATCACCGTCGGGCATCGCGTAACGCTGCACGGCTGTTATATCGAATCGAATTGTCTGATCGGAATCGGCGCGATCCTTCTTGACGGCGTGCGCGTCGGAAAAAATTCGCTCGTCGCGGCAGGTTCTCTGCTCACGCCCGGAACAATTATTCCAGAAAATTCGCTTGTGATGGGAAGCCCGGCAAAAGTTAAGCGCGAGCTTACCGAAAACGAAATAGAAGATTTAAAAAAATTCTGGCAAAATTACGTTACATTATCGGAGATTTATAAAGGTCAAGATGAGTAAATACAAAAGAAATAAAATTAAAGCCCAAAAACTAAAACCGAAATGCGGTTTATGCAAACAATCGAGAAAACCTTTGCGAAAAACCGAGTGTTGCGATAATTTGATTTGCGACGATTGGCACGAATATCAAATGCTTTCATACGCGCACAACAGCTGCAGCCGAAACCACGATCATTACACGGTTTGTGCAACGCATTTTAACGCAGGACACGAAGGCGACTGGCAGGAATGTCAAAAATGCCGGAAAAACTGGGAAACCGAAATGTATGTTCATTTTGCGACAAATGAATACAACTTTGTTAAATTGGAAAATCCGCCCGAATTCGAGCCTACTCATTGCGCCGGTTGTGATAACGTAATTGATTTAGGCAATGAAGGTTATATGATATCGGGCGGAGAATATTTCTGTGAAAAATGCACGAGTAAAAAATACGGAGAAATACCCGATTTTTCTTCTTTAATATAAATATGAGCAATAAAAACACACAACCGGCGCGTGGAATGCGAGATTTTCTGCCCGCCGATATTCGCAAAAGGAATTATGTCATCAACATTATCAAGGAAGTTTACGAAAAATACGGCTTCGAACCGCTCGAAACGCCTTCGGTCGAAAATCTCGAAACGCTGACGGGAAAATACGGCGAAGAAGGCTCTCAATTGATGTTCAAAATCCTCAAACGCGGCGAAAAATTGCAGGAAGAACTTTTGGAAGGAAAGATCAAATCGGAAAACGAATTGTCCGATCTCGCTTTGCGTTATGATTTAACGGTTCCGCTGGCGCGAGTCGTGGCGAATTACAAAAACGAACTGCCGCGCTTTTTCAAACGCTACCAAATCCAACCCGTCTGGCGCGCCGACCGCCCCGCGCGGGGGCGATACAGAGAATTTTACCAATGCGACGTTGACGC
>CAYUGW010000623.1:0-2866 GCA_964444245.1 uncultured Blastocatellaceae bacterium
TGCTTTCTGTTACTTTGTCATCTCAGGGAGCAATTTGGGCTGGTGGCGATGTCGGCGGGACGCTTAGGTTTTGGCGTTTCAAATCCCAAGTTGCCGCCTGCGATATGCCAAGAAAGTATTTTTGAAAACTTTTTCGATTCGCTTTCGGATAATAATTAAGGAAACATAAAGCCGGTTTTTGATTTTATCCGTGTCAATTCCGTTAATTTAACAAAATATAAAATCAGATTTGACACGCTTCGAGGTAATCCTGTAAATTGCAGATTAGTTCTTTAATTCCGGCTTTCAAAATGTTTGAAAGCACAAAAGTGGCGATTTAAGGCGAACTTGCTCCACTTCAAAAAAACTGCTAAACAACTGCGGAAGAGAATTTTTATAAACGGCTCTCGTGCTTTTATTTAGCACTGAGAGCCGTTTTTGATTTGGGATTTAGGATTTGGGATTGCGGATTTTTTTATATTTATGAGCAAAGAATATTCGATAGATACGAAACTTGTACACGCGGGCGAGCGGCGGGCGCAGCCGATCGGTCAGCCGGTCGCCACGCCGATTTATGCTTCCGTAACTTACACATACAATTCGATGGCGGAGATGGACGCGGTTTTTGCGGGCGAGGGCGGCGATTATATTTATTCGCGCTATGGCAATCCGACCGTAAATGCTCTGGAAGAAGCGGTTGCGGAAATCGAGAACGGGAAATTCGCGGTCTGTTTCGCGTCGGGCATGGCGGCGATTCACGCGGCACTTTTTGCCTCGGAACTCGCGCCGAATTCGATTATTTTGGCTTCGCAGGATTTATACGGCGCGTCATTTGATCTGCTTAATAAGATTTTCGGCGCGTTTGGCGTGAAAACGAAAACGGCGGATTTTAATGATTTGGACGAACTAAACAAAACCGTCGAAGAATTAACACCGCGTGTTTTGCTGGCGGAAACTATCTCGAATCCGCTTTTGAAAATTTGCGATATTGAACGCGTGGCGCACATTGCGCATAAATCGGGCGCAAAACTCGTGGTTGACAACACGTTTGCATCGCCGTTTTTGTGCCAGCCTTTAAGTTTCGGCGCGGATTTTTCGGTTCATTCGGCGACGAAATATTTGAGCGGACACGCCGATGCGACGGGCGGAATCGTTGTTTCAAACGACGAATTCGATAAACCGACTCTGGACGGAATCAAAAAACTCGTCGGCGGAGTTTTAAGCGTCTGGGAAGCGCATCAGATTTTGCGCGGTATCAAAACACTCGGTTTAAGGCAGGAAAAACAATGCCGAAACGCCGAGATTTTGGCTGAAACATTGGCGCAAAATGAGTTTATCGAAAAAGTTTATTATCCGAATCTTGATGATAAAGAATTGACAAATAAAGTTTTGAAGGACGATTTCGGCGGCGCACTTGTTTCGATCAAATTAAAAAACGACACACGCGAAGCTACCTGGAAATTTATGGATTCGTTAAATCTTTGCCTCCGCGCGACGAGTCTCGGCGATGTTTACACGCTCGTTTCACATTCGGCATCGAGTTCGCACCGCGAACTTTCACCGAAAAAACGTGCCGGGTTGGGAATTTCTGAAAGCCTTGTGCGAATATCGGTCGGAATCGAGGACGTGAAAGACATTATCGCGGATATTGAGCAGGCATTAGAGAAATAATTGATAGCGAAAAATGAAAAATCAAAATAATAATGAGCAAACCACCAAAAGAAATTGACGGAGCAAAAGTTTTATATTGGGCTTGGTCTGGCTCAATTCCATTTGGTTTTGTAGGAGATCCAAAAGATCCTATGGCTTCTAAAATTTATGGTTTAGCTATTTGTAAGTATGAAAATTCCGATGATGTTTACCGATTTAGTTGCGACGAAAACTGGGAAACGCAACAAGATCAAGTTTATAATTCGGTAAATCGAGCGATTGAAAATTTACCAGCGCAATACAAAAATGTTAAAGCTGGTTGGATTGAATTTAAAGATTAATTTTTAGCGAAATGATTTTTTTAAGTGAGGAACATAAAAAAGCGATCGAAGCGCATGGCGAGCGCACTTTTCCGTTTGAATGCGGCGGAATGCTGATCGGGCGTTTTGAGGATGACGGAAAGAAAATTGTTACGGAAACCTTTCCGCTTGAAAATTCGAGCAAGGAAGATCAGAAAAACCGTGTCTTGATCTTGCCGAAAGATGTGTTGAAAGCCGAGCGTTATGCGCGTTCGCTTTCGTTGGACGTGATCGGTTATTACCATTCGCACCCGGAAGACGCGGCAGTTCCGTCGCAATACGATCTCGATCACGCGCTTCCGGTTTGGTCTTATATCATCGTTTCGGTTTTGAACGGAAAAGCGTCTGACATGCGTTCGTGGCAGATGGAAGATGACCGTTCAAAATTTAATGAAGAAGAATTGAAAATAAATTTGTAACAAAAATCAGTTTTGCTGCAAAGAATTGAATTTACAAAGATTGTTTGCGGATACATACGCAGAAAAAAAGCGATAGATAACAAAAAAATCGTGTGTATCCGCAGACAATACATCAGGAGAAGTAATTCTATGGCAACAATTGTAATTCCGACACCGCTGCGCCAATTTGCGGGTGGAAATTCAGAAGTCGAAGTCGAAGCAAAAACCGCGGGCGAAGCATTAGAAAAATTAACGACTGCGCACGCCGATTTGAAAAAACATCTATACAGCGACGGCGGAAGTTTGCGAAATTTCGTCAATATTTACGTCGGCGATGAAGACATCAGAGATTTGGACGGTTTGGATACGGAAATTCAAAATAAAGACGAAATTTTGATCGTTCCGTCAATCGCGGGCGGAAATTTTTCAACTGTCAAAGCAAAAGAAATAAACGATTTACCCGAACTCACGACCGAAGAA
>CAYUGW010000624.1:0-2864 GCA_964444245.1 uncultured Blastocatellaceae bacterium
GAAAAACAAGCGTTCTGCGCCTGATCACCGGAATTTTAACGCCGGACGAAGGCGTTATCAAACTCGATTCCGAAACATTTTTCGATTCGGAAAACAAAATAAATCTACCGATTCAAGCGCGGCGCGTCGGTTTTGTTTTTCAGGATTACGCGCTTTTTCCGCACTTGACGGCAGCGCAAAATATCGCTTACGGCGCGAAGATCGAAGGGAAAACGGCAAAAATCGAAAAAGCGCACGAACTGCTTGCACTCTTTCATATCGAACATCTGAAAAACAGAATTCCGGCAGAAATGTCTGGCGGCGAACAACAAAGAACCGCGCTCGCCAGAGCTTTGGCAAGCGAGCCGCGCATTGTTTTGCTAGATGAACCTCTATCGGCGGTTGATGTCGAAACCCGTGCGAAATTGCTGGACGAAATCGAACTTGCTCAATCACGCACGAAAATTCCGTTTATTTACGTAACGCACAATGAGGCGGAAGCAACAAGACTCGGCTCAAGGCGCATCACACTCAGACACGGCAAGATTATCAATAATGAAGTTTTGGAAACAAACGCGTCTTTGGTTTAGCTCAAATTACTGTGATATTTTTAGACAGATAAATTTTTTGCCGAAAGTTTGTTGCCGTTTTTCGCTCATAATCTAAAATTAAGTTTTGTAAGTTTGGAGAAATTCGTAAAATGGAAGTTGATATGTCGCCGAAAGCTGTCAAAGGCAGACTTAAAATGGTTTCCGATCTTTGGCGTTTGAGTATTTCGCTTGGAAAAGCAAAAAAGGAAACTGATTTACGGAGAAATGATAAAAAGATTTCACCGACGGAGAAAATAAATGAAAAGATTTTACTTAAGATTTAGAATCGCATTGATGACATTTGCGCTCGGTTTGGCAAGTGTTTTTATGTTGAACGGTTCGCTGCAATTTTCGGATGAAGTTTTTGTGAATTTACCCGAAATTAACAATGAAATAATTTTGGTTCACCCTAAACTCGCTAGTGAAATACTTTTAGAGAAAAGTAGTGTTATTGCTTGTAGTAGAGGCAAACTTATAAAGATAGAAGAAAATAACTCGGATCATAAATGAAAACATCGAAACAAAAAACACGTTTGCGCGAGCTTTCCGAAGAGTTTGAAAGATTAGAGCGAAAACTAAAACTCGGCGGCGGCGCGGAGAAAATCGAGAAAATTCATTCGCAAGGGAAATTGACCGCCCGCGAACGCATTGATCTGCTGTTTGACGAAGACGCTTACCAACAAGAGATCGGTCTGCTCGTCGCATATGACGAATATAACGGACAAGCTCCGGCGGCGGCGGTTGTCACTTCGGTTGGGAAAATTCACGGGCGCGAAGCGGTTGTTGTGGCAAATGACGCAACGATCAAAGCAGGCGCGTGGTATCCCGAAACGATCAAGAAAATTCTTCGCGCCCAGGAAATTGCGATGCGTTCGCGTGTGCCGATCATTTATCTGGTTGATTCGGCGGGCGTGAATTTGCCGTATCAGGGCGGCGTTTTTCCCGGTCAATACGGCGCGGCGCGAATTTTTTATTACAATTCGATTATGCGTCGCTATTTAAAAGTTCCGCAGATTTCCGCCGTGATGGGAATGTGCGTTGCGGGCGGCGCGTATTTGCCTGCGCTCTCCGATGTGATTTTGATGGTCGAAGGCACTTCGTTTATGGGTTTGGGCGGCGCGAATTTAGTGAAGGGAGCGACCGGGCAAACGATTGATAATGAAACGCTTGGCGGCGCACTCACGCATAATTCGATTTCCGGCGTGGCGCATTATCACACGAAAAATGAAGAAGAATGTCTTAAAAAAATCCGCAAACTTGTTTCGGAATTGCCGAATAAATTTCAGACGAATGTTTCGATTACAAAAGCGAAAAGGGCGAAAAATCCGGCGGAAAAACTCTACGAAATTCTGCCCGAAGATCATCGCGCCGGTTACGATATGCGCGAGGTTTTGAATTGTTTTCTCGACGGCGGCGAATTAGATGAATTTCAAGCCGATTATGCAAAAGAAATGATCTGCGGCACGGCGCGGATTTGCGGAATTCAGGTCGGCATAATCGCCAATCATCGCGGAATGGTCACGCAAAAAGGCAAACCGCGTTTCGGCGGAATTGTTTATACCGAATCTGCCGAAAAAACGGCGTATTTTATCGAAAACTGCAATCGCCACAACACGCCGATTTTGTTTGTTCAGGACGTTTCCGGTTTTATGGTCGGCGCGGAAGCCGAGCATTCGGGCATTATCAGAGCCGGCGCAAGATTCGTCGAAGCGATGGCGACAGCAACCGTTCCGAAACTCGTTTTAACCATCAATCACGCGTCCGGCGCGGGTTATTACGCGATGGCTGGACAGGGTTTCGATCCCGATTTCATTTTCAGTTTGCCGACGGGCAGAATGGGCGTGATGGAAGGCGATTCTGCCGCCGTGGCAATTTTCGGAACGCAGATCGAAAAATTAAAACAAGCAGGCAAGGAAATCAACGCCGAAATGGAAGCCGAAATGGACAAAGTGCGCGAAACTTATGAACGCGAATTGGACGCAAAATACGCGGCGGCGCGTGGTTTTGTGGACGCGATCGTTACGCCCGAAAACTTGCGCAACGCGCTGCAAATCGCGCTTGAAACAACACTTAACACCGACAAACCGCATCTCGGCGCGTTTGTGTTGCCGGAACATTTGTGATTTATTGCTCGTAAAATTTTTTCGCATATATAGCTTAATAACAAATTTATAAGGAAATAATTTAGTATGAAAACTTTACTGACATTTTTATTTATTACGGTTTTATCCGTTTCCGCGTTTTCACAGGATTTTGATAAAGCCAAACTCGACCAATTCTTTGACGCGCTTTCCG